>DASSLZ010000302.1:0-10608 GCA_035689165.1 Candidatus Eiseniibacteriota bacterium
TGTGCAGGGCCGCCGAGAGCCCCCGCCGGTCGCCCAGCTCGCGGCGGATCGCGAGCGCCTCTTCGTACAGGGAGCGGGCCAGGGCGTAGTCCGCCTCTTCGTTGGCGACGTTCCCCAGCTCGAAGACGAGCGATCCGGTGAGCGCGCGGTCGCCGCGCGCGCGGGCCAGCGCGAGCGCCTCCTCCAGCATGCGCTGGGCGGCGCGGTATTCCCCCTGGGTCCGCGCCAGGACGGCCGCGCCGTGCAGCGCCTTGGTGCGCTCGGCGGGCGCCGCGTCGCCGGTCGCAAGGAGCAGGGCGGCGAGGCGGGAGCGCCCCTCGGCCCAGTTCCCGCGCATCCACCAGAAGCGCCAGAGCGCGCCCGCCAGCCGGAGCCCGCGCACCGGCGGGCCCTCCACTTCCAGCCAGGTCACCAGGGCGGTGCGCAGGTTGTCGTGTTCGCGGGAGAGGCGGCGCAGCCAGGTCGCCTGCCCCGGTCCGGTCAGCTCGGGCTCGGCCTGCTCGGCGAGGGCCAGGAAGTGCTCGGCATGGCGGACGCGGAACGCCGCGCGCTCCCCCGCCGCCTCCAGCTTCTCCCTCCCGTATTCGCGAATGGTCTCGAGGAGCCGGTAGCGGACTTCCCCCTCGCCCGCCTCCTCGGGCACCACCAGCGAGCGGTCCACCAGGTGCGTGAGCGTGTCGAGGAGGTCCAGGGTGTCGAGCGCGTCGTCCGCGCACACGGCTTCGGCGGCCTCGAGCGTGAAGCCGCCCGCGAAGACGCTCAGCCGGTTCAGGAGCGTCTTCTCGGCGGGCGTGAGCAGGTCGTAGGACCAGTCCACCGCCGCGCGCAGGGTCTGCTGCTTGGGGAGCGCCGTGCGGCTGCCGCCGGTCAGCAGCTTGAAGCGATCCTCCAGTCGGGCCAGGATCTGCTCCGGCGCGAGCACCTTCACGCGCGCCGCGGCCAGCTCGATCGCGAGCGGAATGCCGTCGACGCGGCGGCAGATGTTCGCCACGGCGACCGCGTTCTGATCGGTGAGCGCGAACGTGGGCTGGACCCCGGCCGCGCGGTCCAGGAAGAGGCGTACCGCCTCGTACCGGCCGATCGCCTCGCGGCTCCGGGCGCCCACCGCCAGATCGGGAACGCCCAGCGTGGGAATCCGCCAGGTCACCTCGCCGGGCACGCCGAGCGGCTCCTGGCTGGTCGCCAGCACGCGAAGATCGGGAGCGGCCTGGAGCAGCGCGCTCGCGAGCGCGGCGCACGCGCCGACCAGGTGCTCGCAGTTGTCCAGCAGGAGCAGCATCCGCTTCGCGGCGACCGCCTCGGCCAGCGTCTCGGCGACCGGGCGCCCGGACTCCTCGCGCACGCCCAGCGCCGCCGCCACGTGGTGCGGCACGAGCGCCGGATCGGCGAGCGGGGCCAGCTCCACGATCCAGGCCCCGTCCGGCAGATCCGTGAGGAGATCGGTCGCGACCTGCACGGCGAGGCGCGTCTTGCCGCACCCGCCGGGGCCCGAAAGCGTGATCAGGCGGGTCTGCGCGAGCAGCCGCTTCAGCTCGGCGGTCTCCCGCTTCCGGCCGATGAACGCGGTGAGCGCGGCCGGGAGGTTGTTCGGGCCCCGCGCCGCCGCCGCGCGCGGGAGCGCGACCGTGCCCGTCCGGTCCGTCTCGCGGAGCGCGGCCAGCGCGTCGGCCAGCTCGCGCGCGGAGGCGTAGCGGTCGTCGCGATCCTTGGCCATGCAGCGCGCCAGGATGGCGTCGATGTCCGGCGTCAGCTCGGGCCGCAGCTTGCTGGGCGGCGTGGGCTCCTGGGTCCAGGTCGCGTGCATCACGGCGAGCGTGCTCGGCCCCTCGAAGGGAACCTTGCCGGTCGCCGCCTCGTACAGCGTGCACCCGAGGGAGAAGATGTCCGTGCGCGCGTCCAGCGTCTCCCCGCGCGCCTGCTCCGGCGACATGTATCCGGGCGATCCCATCACGATCCCCGCCGTCGTGAGATCCACCTCGGCCGTGACGTCGGTCTGGGCGGCGGCGGCCTCCGACATCCGCTTGGCCAGCCCGAAATCGAGGATCTTCGCCTGATTCCTCGGCGTGAGGATGATGTTCGCCGACTTGATGTCGCGGTGGAGCATGCCCAGCGCGTGGGCGGCCCCGAGCGCCTCGGCGCACTGGATGCCGGTGTCGATCAGCTGCTCCGGGCTGAAGGGTTCGCGCCGCGCACGCTTGCGAACGGTCTCCCCCTCCACGTACTCCATGGCGATGAAGTCGAGGCCGTCCGCCTCGTCCACGGAGTAGATGGTGACGATGTTGGGATGGTTCAGCACGGAGGCGAAGCGTGCCTCCTGCAGGAATCGCTGGCGCGCTTCGGGCTCGCGCGTCGGGTCCGCGGGCAGGATCTTGAGCGCCACCGTCCGGCCCAGCTTCAGGTCGGTCGCGCGATAGACCTCGCCCATCCCGCCGTGGCCCAGCGAGCCCTCGATGCGGAAATGGCCCAGGATGCGATTGGCGTCCAGCGTGCTCAGGCAAAACCCTCGCGAAGGGGAAGCGGTGACGTCCGGGAACGTCTGAGTGTAGCGGAGCGGAAGGGACCCTGGGAACGAGGTCGCTCCGGGGGCGGACGGGGGCCCAATCGAACGCCCCCGCCGCGGTGCTTCGCGGCGGGGGCGCGATACGGGGCGCCGTAGGATCGAAAGACGCTTACTTGAGATGCTTCGAGACGAGCTTGGTCATCTCGAACATGCTCACTTGCTTCTTGCCACCGAAGATCGCTTTGAGCTTGTCGTCCGCGTTGATCATGGTGCGCTTCTTCGCGTCCTGAAGCTTGTTCTTCTTGATGTACGCCCACAGCTTCTTCGTCACCTCGGTGCGCGGCATCGCCTTCGCGCCCACCACTTCGGAGAGGGTCGCCGACGGCTGCATCGGCTTCATGAACGCGGCACTGGGCTTCCGCTTGGAGGCCGTTTTCTTCTTGGGCTTTGCTGCGGCGCGCTTCTTAGCTGGCATGCACCTCTCCTTTCGTGAACGTCGGCCGATCCGAACATGTCGGCGCCGAAGGGAAGTACTAGCAGATTCACTGCGGGCGTACAGGGAAAAATGGTGATTTTCCGAGGGAAAACCGATGTTTTTCCCAGGAGAATCGCCGGGAGGGCGGGAGCCGGGAGATGAAAATGGAGCGGAAGACGGGATTTGAACCCGCGACAACCACCTTGGCAAGGTGGGGCTCTACCGGGCTGAGCTACTTCCGCTCACAGGCAAATTGTCGGTACGGCGGAGGGGATTCTAAACCCCCCCTTTTCCTCGCGTCAAGGGAGGCGGGGACGGCGGGCCGGCGCGTCTCCCCTCGCCCTCCATCGCCTCCAGCCAGCGGTTGAATCCCGATCCCATCCTGCGGGCCGCGTTCGCCTGGCGGTAGAGATGGATGTACTTCCGCGCCGAGGACTCCCAGGAGAAATCGCGCGTCATGCCGTTTCGCCGGACCCGCGCGAGCGCGGCCGGCTCGGCGAAGAGGGCCACGGCCTCCTCGGCGGCGGCGATCAACCCCTCGGCCGTATAGGGCTCGAACAGGATGCCCGTCCCCTCCTCGCCCCGGCGCGCCACCGGCTCGACCGTGTCGGCCAGCCCGCCCGTGGCGCGGACCACGGGGACGGTGCCGTAGCGCATGCTCATCATCTGGTTCAGGCCGCACGGCTCGTAGCGCGACGGCATGAGGAAGAAGTCGGCCCCCGCCTCGATCCGGTGCGCGAGCGGATCGTCGAAGCCGCGCCGGAACGCGACCCGGTCGGGGTGGCGCCGTGCCGCGGTCTCGAGAAACTCCTCGTACTCCCGCTCCCCGTTCCCGAGGAAGACCCAGCGCGCGGGGAGCGCGAAGAGGCGGTCGGCGGCGGCGCGGATCAGGTCCAGCCCCTTCTGCTCCACGAGCCGGGAGATCATCCCGAACACGGGGCGACGCGGCGCGCGCGAGAGCCCCATCTCCTCGAGGAGCACCTCCGTGCAGCGCTCCTTGGCGTCCAGGCTCTCCGCGTCGTAGCGCGCGGCCAGGTGGCGGTCGGTGCGCGGATTCCAGGTCTTCACGTCAATGCCGTTCAGGATGCCGACGAGGTCGGTGCGCCGCGCGTTCAGCACCCCCTGCAGTCCGAACCCGAACTCCTCCCCCGACTGAATCTCCTCGGCGTAGCGCTCGCTCACCGTGACGAGCACGTCAGCGAAGTGGATCCCCGCCTTCAGGAAATTCATCTTCCCCCAGAACTCGAACGGCGAGAGCGGATAGAAGAGATCGTCCGGGAAACCGGCGGCGCCCATCGTCTCGGGCGGGTAGACCCCCTGGTAGCCGAGGTTGTGGATGGCCAGGATCGTCGCGGTCATCTGGAAGAAGGGATCGTCGGCGAGGAGCGTCTTGAGATAAGCCGGAGCGAGCGACGTCTGGTGGTCGTTCGCGTGGATCACCTCGGGCGCGTAGGCCGCCGCGCGCAGCGCCTCGAGGGCGGCGCGCGCGAAGAAGACCCAGCGCTCGGCGTTGTCGGCGAACGGCGTTCCCGTCTTCGGATCGGCGTAGATGCCGTCCCGGCCGAACCAGGCCTCGTTCGCCAGGAAGAAGTGGTGCAGGTGCGCCGGGAGGCCCGCCTGGTGCAGCCGATAGAGGAGCGCCGTCTCGTCGTTCCCCGCCACGGGGACCTCGACCTGTCCGACCAGCTCGAGCGTGGCCCCCTCGGGCAGCGCGAGGTCGCCGTAGCGCGGAAGGACCACGGCCACCGAGCAGCCGAGATCCGCCACGGCGCGCGAGAGCGCGCCGGTCACGTCGCCCAGCCCGCCCACCTTGGCGAAGGGGACGCACTCGGCGCTCAGCATGGCGACGCGGAAGCGCTGGGCCATCGCTACGAGGCGGGCGGTACTGCGGCCCGCTCGGGCGCGCGCAGCCGCTCGGCCGCCTCTTCGGGCGGCACCGCGTTGATGTAGGCGCCGGTCCCCCATTCGAAGCCGGAGGCCAGCGAGAGCTTGGGAACGATCTCCACGTGCCAGTGATACCACGGAAGGGCCGTCTCGCGCGCGGGCGCCGAGTGGATCAGGAAGTTGTAGCAGGGGCGGTCGAGCGCCGCCCGCATGCGCCGGAGCGTGGCGCTCAGGATCGCCGCGAGGGCGTCCAGCTCCGCGCGCTCCGCCGAGGTGAAGGACGATTCGTGCCGGAGCGGAAGGATCCAGGTCTCGTAGGCGAACCGCGAAGCGTAGGGAGCGAGCGCGACGAAGCGGTCGTCGCGCGCGATGAGGCGGGCCTGGCTCTCCAGCTCGTGGGCGATCATGGCGCAGAAGGAGCAGCGCCCCGTCTCGTGCCAGCGCCGCTCGCATTCGGCCAGCTCCTCCCGCGCCACGTTCGGGATCACCGGCGTGGCGAGGAGCTGCGTGTGGCTGTGCTCCTGCGACGCTCCGGCCCAGGCGCCGTAGTTCTTGAAGGGAAGGACATAGCGCACGCGCGGGTCGGACGCGTGCGCGCGGGCGCGGTCGCGGCAGACCTCCAGCACCTCGGCCACGCGCTCCGCGGGAAGCTCGGAGAGCTCCGCGTCGTGCTCGGGGGATTCGATGATCACCTCGTGCGCCCCCACCCCGTCCATCCGCTCGTAGATCCCCTCCCGGGCGCGCTCCGGCGCGCCCGCGGCGCTCAGGGCGGCGAACTTGTTCGGAACGACGCGCGTCCTCCATCCCGGCGCGTCGGGACGCGATCCCGGATCCCGCCGCGCGTCCACCTCGGGCGGGGTGTGCCGCTCGTTCCCCGGGCAGAAGGGGCAAGGACCGCCGGCCGCGGCGGGCGTGGAAGGAGGCGGCGCGGGGGCGGGACGCCGGCCGCGGTCGGGCGCGATCATGACCCAGCGTCCCGCGATGGGATCCTTGCGCAGCTCGGGCGCGTCCGGCGGCGTCTCCACGAGGCGAAGTTTACTACGGGCGGAAACGGGTCCGGAACGCGCCGGGATACCCCGCGCCGATCGCCCGGTCGCGAAGCGCCTGCGCGTCCGCCTCGGTCGCGAAGGCGCCGAGCCGGACCTTGTACAGCGACCCCTCGCGCTGGATGAAGAGCTCCGCCCCGAGGCGCCGGGCCGCGGCGCGCCCCAGCCGCTCCGCCTCGGTCCGGCTCTCGGAGGCGTGGATCTGCACGCTCCAAAGCCCCTCCGAGGGCGCTGGAGCGGTTGTTTCGCCGCCGGAGGGGCCTAACCCCGAGCCGGGCGGGAGCGTGCCGGAGGAAGGCTCCGGCGCATTCGGAGCCGGCTGGGGTGCGGCCGCGCCTCCCCGCGGCACCGGATCGGGCAGGGTCGCCAGCTCCTCGGGGGTAATCTGCTCGGAGGGGTCGAGGCGCGCGGGAGCGCCGCTCGGCGGGCGCTCCTCGGGGGCCGGCTCCGGGGGGAGCTCGGCGCGGCGCGTGGGAGGCGCGGGCGCTTCGTGGTCGCGCTCCACCGGCTCGGCCCCGCCGGCGTGCCGCGGGGCGTGCGCGCACCCCCCGAGGGCGAGCCCGGCCGTCAGCGCCAGAAGGAGCGCCGCGGGCGCGATCGGCCGGCGGGCGCGCCCGGGGCCCCTAGAGGAACGCATCCCCGCCGGGCTCGGCCTTCAACCGGGCCACCAGCGCGCGCACTTCCTGCACGCGATCCTTCGCGCAGACGAGGGTGGCGTCCGGCGTGTGCACGATGACGAGGTCGCGCGCGCCCACGGCGGCGACCAGCCCGCCGTCGGCAAACGCGACGACGCCCTCGGAGTCGAGAAGGATCGTCCTTCCCCGGGTCACGTTCGCCCTGCCCGTCGCTTCGGCTCCATCCAGCGCGACCCAGGAACCCAGATCATCCCAGGCGAACCCCGCCCGCGCTACGAGGGCTCGCGCGCTCCGCTCCATCACCGCCACGTCGATCGAGACCGACGGGGCCGACTGGTAGTAGCGCGCGAGGGCCGCCTCGTCCTCAGCGAGCCGCGCGGGAAGCGCGGGAAGGAGGGCCGCGATCTCGGGGGCGTGCGCGCCGATCTCCTCCAGCATGACGCGCGGCGGAAAGAGGAACATCCCCGCGTTCCAGAGATGGCGCCCGTCCGAGGCGTAGCGGGACGCGGTCGCGAGATCGGGCTTCTCGCGGAACGCGGCGACGGTCGAAAACGGCGAGCCCGGTGCCGTGGGAGCGCCCACCTCGATGTAGCCGTAGCCCGTCTCGGGTCGCGTGGGCGGGATGCCGAAGGTCACGATCGCGCCGCGCTCGAGGGCGGTCTCCCCCGCGCGGATCAGCTCGTCCCGGAAGCGCTCCGGCGGCTCCACGCGGTGATCGGAGGGGAGCACCGCGACGACGGCGTCGCCGCCCGCGTCGCGCAGCCACCAGGCCGCGAGCGCCACCGCGGGCGCCGTGTTCTTCCCCACCGGTTCCCCGACGATGTGGTGATGCGGGATCTCCGGCACCGCGTCCCGCACCGCGCCCGCGAGGTCGCGCGCGGTGATGACGAACGTGTCGCGCGGCGAGGCGGCTCCCTGAAGCCGCGCCAGCGTGTCGGCCAGCATGGGGCGATCGGAGAGGAGCGGCAGGAGCTGCTTGGGCCGGGCGCGGCGCGAGAGCGGCCAGAAGCGCTCGCCGCGCCCTCCCGCCAGGATCACCGGGTGGAGGCGCATGGGGGGAGCCGTATCACACCGGGAGGATAGGGGCAACCCTAGGGCCTCGGGCCGGGCCCAGCCCCGCCCTCGGCGGGCCGCCGCTCAGTACGCTCCCCGCCCCGAGATCACGGCGGGCACGGTGAGCAGGAGGATCCGCGCGTCCAGGCCCAGCGAGTAGCGATCCACGTACTCGAGATCCAGGCGCATCCACTCCTCGAAGGAGAGGTCGCTCCGCCCGGAGATCTGCCAGAGGCAGGTGAGGCCGGGGCGCACGGCCAGGCGCCGCAGCATCCACGGCTCGTAGCGCTCCACCTCCTCCGGAAACGGAGGACGCGGGCCCACCAGGCTCATATGCCCCTGGACCACATGCCAGAGCTGCGGCAGCTCGTCGATCGAGGTCTTCCGGAGCAGGCGCCCCACCCGCGTCACGCGCGGATCGTTGGTCAGCTTGAACGCCGGCCATTGCGATTCGTTCCGGTGCAGGAGCAGGGCGCGCAGCTCCTCGGCATTCCGCTGCATGGACCGGAGCTTCAGGAAGGTGAACTTGCGCCCGCCGCGACCCACGCGCACGGCGCGATGGAACACCGGGCCGGGCGAGTCGAGCTTCACGAGGACCGCGGCGACGGCGATCACCGGGAGCGCCACGAGGGTAAGAACGGACCCGAGAACCAGGTCGAGCGCCCGCTTCCCGAACCGACGGTAGGCCCCCATGCCGCGCAATCTACCACGCCCGCCGCGGCCCGCGTCCCCGGGGAAAAAGGAACAGGGCCGCGGCTTGCGCCGCGGCCCTGAGTTCCCTACGACCGATCCTCGAACAGCGGGACTACTTGAGGATCGTGATGCTCTTCACTTCCGATCCGTCGAACTGCGACCAGACCTTCACGAAGTAGACGCCCGAGGCCAGCTTGGAGCCGGTCGAGGAACGTCCGTCGATCGTGAAGTCGTGGTACCCGGCCTGGACCGAAGTCTCGTCCGTGATCGTCTTCACCAGACGGCCCTGCGGGTCGAACATCTGGACCCGGACGGCGCCCGGCTTGGTCGTCGAGAACGTGAGCTTGGCCTGCGGGTTGAGCGGGTTCGGCGAAATGCTGGCCGCCAAGAACGAACCGTTGGACTTCACAATCATGTCGAGCGTGGTCTCGAAGCGACCGCCGCCAACGAGATTGCCGGTAAGTTTGACGGTGACGGGCGTCGAACCGGCCGGGAGACCCGTGAAGAGCACGCGCATGTCCGACTTCTTGAAGCATGCGGCGATCTCCGTGATCCCATCGGAGTTCTTGTCACCGTCGACCGACGTCTTGGTCGGGTCGGCGAGGATCGAGTTCGTCGTCGAGGTGCTCGGATAGAACATCCGGATGCTCGACAGATCCACGTCCGTGTTCGAGTACGAGCCGCCGACCGGCTGGATCTGGATGCACGTGTACGGCTTGCCCGCGCCCAGCGACGTGGTCTTGTTGCCACCCGTCGTGAATGCGAACGCCTGGAACGTGTCCGAAATCGTCGCCGTCGTGGCCTTCGTGTCGGAGAGGCCGTTCGCCGTCACCGTCAAGGTGACGTTGTAGACCCCGGCCGCGGCGTACGCGTGCGTCGGGCTCTGGGCGGTGCTGGTGCCACCGTCACCGAAGTCCCACGCGTAGGTCAGCGCGTCGCCGTCCGGATCGGACGAACCGCTTCCGTTGAAGCTCACCGCGATGCCCGTGATGCCGGTGTACGGGCCGCCCGCGTCGGCGATCGGCGCACGATCCACGTTGTTCACCGTGATCGAGGTCGTCGCGTTCGCGGTGCCGCCGTTACCGTCGGCGCCATGGAACGTCACGCTGTAGCTGCCCGCCTGGGTGAAGCTCGGCGTCCAGCTGAAGGTGCCCGTGTTGTCGCCGTTGTCCGTGAAGGTCGAACCGGACGGGAGACCGAGTGCCGTGAGGGTCACGTGGTCGCCGTCAGGATCCGTCGCCGACACGCCAAAGGTGATCAGGGTGCCTTCGTTGCCCGAGGCCGAGGCCGGAGCCGTGACCGTCGGAGCCTGGTTCTGGTTGCTGACCGTGATCGCCGTGGTGGCCGAACCCGAGAGGGCGTTCGACGCCGTGAACGTCACGTTGTAGGTGCCCGCGTCGGCCAGCGTCGTTGCCCAGCTGAACGTCCCCGAGGTATTCGTGGCGTTCGCCGTGAACGTTGCCGTGCCGGGAAGCGGAGCCGCGGTGAGCGAAGCGATCGCGTCACCGTCCGGATCGGACGCCGTCACCGTGAAGGTGATCGTCGTGCCTTCCGCACCCGAAGCCGTCGGCGGAGCCGTGACCACCGGCGCCCGGTCGACGTTGTTCACCGTGATGCTCGTGGAGGCCGAACCCGTCAGGGCGTTCGTCGCCGTGAACGTCACGTTGTAGGAGCCCGACTGCGTGAACGACGGCGTCCAGCTGAACGTGCCCGACGTATTGGTCGCGTTCGCCGTGAACGTCGCGCCCGAAGGCAGCGGAGCGCCCGTGAGGCTGCTGATGGCGTCACCGTCCGGATCGGAGGCCGTGACCGTGAAGCTGATCAGCGTGCCCTCGTTGCCGGAGGCCGTCGCGGGAGCCGTAACCACCGGAGCCCGGTCGACGTTGGTGACCGTGATCGCCGTCGTCGCCGAACCCGAGAGGGCGTTCGTCGCCGTGAACGTCACGTTGTAGCTGCCGGACTGGGCGAAGCTGGGCGTCCAGCTGAACGTGCCCGACGTATGGGCCGCGTTCGAGGTGAACGACGCACCCGCGGGCAGCGGAGCCGCCGACAGGGTCGTGATCGCATCGCCATCCGGATCCACCGCCGACACCGTGAAGGTGATCAGCGTGTTCTCAGCACCCGAAGCCGTCGCGGGAGCCGTGACCACCGGAGCCCGGTCGCCGTTCGTGACCGTGATGACCGTCGTCGCGCTGCCCGTGAGGGCGTTCGACGCCGTGAACGTCACGTTGGTCGTGCCGGTCTGCGCGTTGGTCGGGGTCCAGCTGAACGTCCCCGAGGTGTTCGTCGCGTTCGCCGTGAACGTCGCGCCCGCAGGCAGCG
>DASSLZ010000303.1:0-4611 GCA_035689165.1 Candidatus Eiseniibacteriota bacterium
CCACGCGCGGCACGGTGAACGAGTTCTTCATGGGGGAGAAGAACCCCATTCTGATCACGATCCCGCCCGGCGTGTGGCACGGGATGAAGGGCATCGGCACCGAGCCCGCGATGCTCGTGAACACGCCGACCGAGCCCTACAAGTACGACCAGCCCGACGAGTACCGCGCCGATCCTCACACGAACGACATCCCCTACGACTGGTCGCGCAAGGATGGCTGAGCGCCGCCGGACGCGCGGAGGCCGCCGTGGCTAAGGCTCCCGATCTTTCGCGCGCGCAGTTCCTCGTCACGGGGGGCGCGGGCTTCATCGGCTCGAACTTCGTCCACCACCTGCGCCGCCGCTTTCCCGACGCGCGGATCACCGTGCTGGACAAGCTGACCTACGCGGGGAATCTCGCGAATCTGGGCGACGTCAAGGACGCGCCCGGATTCCGCTTCGTGAAAGGGGACATCTGCGACGCCGCGACCGTGGCCGGCGCGATGGAGGGCGCCGACGTCGTCGTGAACTTCGCGGCCGAGACGCACGTCGACCGCTCGATCGAGGACCCCTCGCACTTCGTCCTGACCGATACCTTTGGCGTCTACGTGCTGCTGGAAGAGGCGCGGAAGCGTGGTGTCGCGCGCTTCGTCCAGGTCTCCACCGACGAGGTCTACGGCGAGATTCTGAGCGGCGCGGCCGACGAGAGAGCACCGCTCCTCGCGCGGAATCCCTACGCGGCCTCCAAGATCGGCGGCGACCGGCTGGCCTACGCCTATTCCGTGACCTACGGCGTCCCGGCCGTCGTGACGCGCTGCAGCAACAACTACGGGCCCTTCCAGTACCCGGAGAAGCTGATCCCGCTCTTCGTGACCAACGCCCTCGAGGACAAGCCGCTCCCGGTCTACGGCAGCGGGAAGAACACGCGCGACTGGATCCACGTCGAGGATCACTGCGGCGCGCTGGTGGCCATTCTCGAGGCCGCCGACGTGGAAGGGGAGACCTTCAACATCGCGGGGGGAAACGAGCGCTCCGTGCTCGAGATCGCTGCCCTCCTGCTCGAGCGGCTGAAGAAGCCCGCCAACCTCCTCCAGCACGTGACCGATCGCCCCGCGCACGACCGGCGGTACGCGATCGACGCGTCCCATCTCGAAGCGAAAACCGGCTTCCGCCCCCAGGTCGATTTCCAGCGCGGGATCGAGGCGACGATCGACTGGTACGTGGCGAACCGCCCGTGGTGGGAAGCGATCCGCTCGGGCGCGTTCCAGCAGTACTACGAACGGACCTACGGGTCCCGGTAGCCACCCGGGGCCGTGCGCCGGCTCGTCCGCTCCACCGCGATCCTCGGTCTCGGATCCGTCGCGACCGTCGTGGCCGCCATCGTCCGCGCGAAGATCCTCGCCGCGCGACTCGGCCCCGAGGGGACCGGCGTCCTCGCCCAGCTCGCCTCCCTGACCGCGGTCCTGGTCCCGCTCGCCACGCTCGGGATCGGAAACGGGCTCGTCGCCATGATCGCCGAGGCGCGCGCCGCGAACGACTTCGCGCGCGTGCACGCCCTGACGCGCCTGGGATCCCGACTCGCGTGGGGGGTCGGAGGGGGACTGGCCCTCCTCGCCGCGCTCGCTTCCCCCTGGCTGGCCGCGGGGATCTACCGCGATTCGGCGTTCACGTGGGCGATCCTCCTGGGCGCGGCGTCGGTGCCGCTCTCGGCCGTGGCCTCGGTGAACATCTCGATGCTGCAGGGGCACCAGGCCGTGCGCTCCATGGCGGGACTCAACGTGGCGATCGCCGTCGCGCAGATCGCCACGATCGTCCCGCTCGCGTTCCTATGGGGCGTGCCGGGCGCGGTGGCGCAGCTCGTCGTGATCACGGCGATCTGGGCGTGGTGGAGCGGGCGGCTGCTCGCGCCCCATACCCCGCGCGCGCCGAGGGCGCCGAGCCCGCCCGGTCCGGGCGCGGGAACCGTGCCCGCCGCTGCGGCGGCGAAACCGCTGCTCCGTCCCCTCCTGCGCTACGGCATCTCCTCGCTGCTGGTCGGCCTCTCCTCCACGCTGACCCTTCTCGTGCTGCGCTCCATGCTGGTGGACAAGCTGGGGCTGCCCGCGAACGGCATCTACCAGGTCTGCGTCGGCGTGTCGGGGCTCCTCATGCCCACGATCCTGAACGCGATCACGGCCAATGTGTGGCCGGAGATCGCGGCGCTTCCCTACGACGCCGACGTCCCCCCGGTGATGCGGAGCGGCGTGCGGCTCGCGTTCCTCCTCACGACCGGCTTCTGCGCCGCGATCCTCGTCGGCGCGCCGATATGGGTCCCGCTCTTCTACAGCGGCCGCTTCCTCCCCGCGCTCGACCTCCTGCCGATCCAGTTCCTGGGCGATTACTTCCGCGCCGCGGCCTGGATGTTCGGCATCTGGCTCGTGCCGCGAAACCGGCTTCGCCCCTGGGTGCTTTTCGACGTGGTCTACGGTGTGACGCTGCTGGTCGCGTTCGTGCTCCTGGTGGACCGCGTGGGGCTGAAGAGCGTGGTGATCGGCTACGTACTGGCTCATATGACGCACGCCGGGCTCCACTACTGGCTGGCGCGGCGCTCGACGGGGTTCAAGCTGGGGCCTGACAACCGCCGGCTGCTCGGCGCCTCGCTGGCGCTCCTCTTGGGGCTGCTCGCCTGGACGCCCAAGAACCTGGTCGGCGTCGGACTGGGGGGACTCGCCCTCGTCGTATGGGCGGCGATCGTCGTGCGCCGGCGGGAGTGGGTGGCGCTGTTGGAGGTGGGGCGCCGGCGGCTCGCGATCAGCGAGCGGGAGCGCCCGTCTCCGGAGTGAGCGCCGCGGTACCGGAGCCCACCGCCGAGGGCGAGACGGCGCGGGCCTTCGCGACGATGCCGATTCCGAAGCCGGTCCACTTGGGAAGGCGGCGGAAGGGATACGGAGAGACCTCGACGAGATCGAAATGCTCCCCGATGAGCCGGACGACGGTATCGTAATCGAACCCCTTGTGATCGTCCCGGCGAACCCGGTCCATCCGCCCCAGGAACGCCGCCAGCACCTCCGAGGGCCGGTAATGGAAGTAATCGCCGAACAGCCGCTTCATGGCGTACTTGGCCAGGAAGACCGGGCCCTTCTCATTGGGAACGGTCGCGATGAACCAGCCGGTGGTGACCTTGGCCATCTCCTCGACGTACGAATCCAGGAGATCCGGCGCGACGTGCTCCAGGGTTTCGAGGGAGAGGGTCGTGTCGAAGCGCCGCCCCGCGACGAAGGCGCGCAGCTCGAGCGGGGTGGAGCAGATCTCGAAGCGCACCCCCGGGTCGTCCCGCCAGAGAGACCGGCCGAGGTCCACGCCCCCTTCCCAGTTCGCGTCCAGCCCCAGGTAGGTCGAGGGGCGGTGGGGGAGATGGGCAATGGAGCGGCCGTCGAAGCATCCGAGCTCCAGGACGTCACGGCAGGGGGCGTTCACCCTCCGCGCGCTCTCGCGCAGCCATCGAAACCGCGATCGATGGAGCTGTCCACGGAGATCGCCGGAGAAGAGGCGCTCGTTGTAGCCGGCTTCGCTCTTCTTCTTCATCGGGAATCTCGGTTCCTGCGGTCCCTGGCGACGGAATGAGGCCCTTGGACCTGTCCACGGCCCATGGCATGATTGTCGACTTGATCCCACCCTGCGTATCGAACGCTCGTTGCGGGCGCCGGTTCCTCCCAGCGCTGGCCGTGGTCCTCATGGCCATCGGCACCGGGGCCTTCGTGCCCGACGCGTTCGGGCAATCCGGGTCCCGGAGCGCGCCATCGGATGTCCCGCAGGCGCTCCCCACGTCCGACATCATGCCACCCATCGCGGGGCGCGTCGACCCGGCCACGTACCGCGTCGGCCCGGGCGACGAGTTCGCGCTCCGCTACTCGGATCTGCTCGAGCCCCGGATCGTCCGCGTTGGTCCCGCCGGCGACCTCGTGCTCCCCGACGTGGGCTCCCTGCAGGTGGCCGGGCTCACGCTGGAGGAGTTGGAAGCGCGGGTTCGGGACCGGATGCGCCCCTACGTGCGCGGGAAGGGGTTCAGCTTTTCCCTGTACCGCCCGAGACGTTTTCGCATGTACGTGACCGGGGAAGTCGAGCGTCCCGGCACCGTCACGCTGCAGGCGCCGGTTCGCGCTTCGGAAGCGATCGAGGCGGCGGGGGGGATCACCGCGGGCGGAGCTCGACGCGGGATTCAGGTGCGCCGGGGCGCCGAGACGATCCCGGTGGATCTGGTCCTCGCCTCGCGGGCCGGCGCGCTTTCGGCCGATCCGCTCGTTTTCGAGAGCGACGTCCTCTTCGTGCCCCCCGCGGGACGCCATGTGGATGTGTGGGGATCGGTGGCGCACCCGGGCCGCTACGATTTCGTTCCCGGCGACCGCTTGAGCGCCATCCTGGCCCTCGCGGGCGGCCCGCTTCCCGAAGCGGCGCTCGCCGACGCCGTGCTGGACCGATTCGACGCCGAGGGGCGCTCCGAGCGCACGCCGGCGCCGCTCGATCAGGCGATCGCCTCGCCCGGCGGCGCGCCGGATCTTCCCGTCCAGGAAGGGGACCGCCTCTACGTTCCCTCCCGCGTCCGCTGGATGCGAGGCGACGCCGTGTTCGTGCTCGGCGAAGTGGCCCGGCCGGG
>DASSLZ010000304.1:0-2735 GCA_035689165.1 Candidatus Eiseniibacteriota bacterium
GACGCGCACCTCCGGCAGATCATCGACCGCATCATCTCGCGGGTGGGACGCCGCATCGACGAATCGAGCCCGCTCGTGGACGCGCGCTTGCCGGACGGCTCGCGCGTGAACGCGATCATCCCCCCCTCGGCGCTGGACGGACCGATCCTGTCGATCCGCCGCTTCCGCCGCCGGGCGCTCTCCATCGAGAACATGCTCGAGCTGGGCTCCATGACCGAGCGGATGGCGGTCATGCTCCAGGGCGTCATCCGCGCCCGCATCAACGCGCTGATCACGGGTGGCACCGGCTCGGGCAAGACGACGCTCCTGAACATCCTCTCGCGGTCGATTCCCGACGGCGAGCGCATCGTGACGATCGAGGACTCGGCCGAGCTCCAGCTCCAGCAGCCGCACGTGGTGCGCCTGGAGACCCGCCCGCCGAACCTGGAAGGGAAGGGAACGATCACCCAGCGCGACCTGGTGCGGAACGCGCTGCGCATGCGGCCCGACCGGATCGTGGTCGGCGAAGTCCGCGGCGACGAGGTGCTGGACATGCTCCAGGCCATGAACACGGGCCACGACGGGTCGCTGACGACGCTCCACTCCAACGGGCCGCGGGACGCGCTGCACCGCATGGAGAACCTGGTGCTGATGGCGGGGCACTCGCTGCCCGACAAGGCGATCCGGGAACAGATCGCGTCCGCGCTCGACTGCGTGATCCACGTGTCGCGCCTCCCGGACGGGTCGCGAAAGGTCCTCAGCGTGCAGGAAATCGTGGGCATGGAGGGTCCCGTGGTGACGATGCAGGAGATCTTCCGGTTCGTCCGCACCGGGACCAAGTCGGACGGAAGCATTGAAGGGCGTTTCGAGGCCACCGGCGTCGTGCCGCACTTCGCGGAGCGCGTCGAGCTGGCCGGAACCAATCTCGGCGGCCTCTTCGACCGGGGGGTGGTGAAATGATCTACCTGTTCGTAGCGGTACTCCTCTTCGGCGCCACCGCGGCGATCGTCTTTGCCTTGAACCTGCGCAAGCAGGAGCAGGGCACGCGCAGCCTGCGGGACCGCATCGGCGTCCAGGCCCCCTCGCGGGGGCGGGCGACGGGCGGAGCCGCGCTCGCGATCGAGCGCGACACCCGGATGAGCTCGATGCCGTTCCTGGATCGATTCCTCCGGAAGCTTACCGTCGCCCGAGGGCTCGAGCTCCTGCTGTACCAGGCGGGCTCCTCGATGCGGGTGGGCATGTTCCTGCTGATCATGGCGGCCGGCGCCATGATCGCGTACCTCGTCGGGTACGTCGTGTTCGCCCGGCTCCTCCACGCGCTGGTGTTCATGGTGGTGGGCGGCGTCGCTCCCCTTCTGATCCTGCATCACAAGAAGAGCGTTCGCATGCGCGCGTTCTCCGAAGAGTTCCCGGACGCGCTCGACCTCCTGGTAAGCGCGCTGCGCGCGGGCATCTCGTTCTCCTCGGCCATGCAGATCGTGGCCGACGAGTCGCCGGAGCCGATCCGGTCCGAGTTTGCCATCGTCGTGGAGGAGCAGGCATTGGGTCTCGAGATGCGCGAGGCCCTGACGAACATGGCGAACCGGGTCGACTCCCTCGACCTCAAGTTCTTCGTGACGGCGGTGGTGCTCCAGCGGGACACGGGCGGCAACCTGACCGAGGTGCTCGACAACACCAGCCGCCTCATCCGCGACCGCTTCCGGATCCTCGGCGACATCCAGACGTTCACGGCGCAGGGGCGGCTTACCGGCGCCATCCTCACCTGCCTGCCGCTCGGGCTCGCGATCTTCATGGTGATCGTGGCGCCCGAGTACTTCCACAAGATGTGGGACCTTCCGAGCGGTCGGGCGGTGCTCGGATTCGGCGCGCTCATGCAGCTCCTTGGATCACTCGCGATCCGCCAAATCGTCAACATCAAGGTGTGATGCCATGTTCCTGATCTCGACGATCCTGCTCGCCTTCGCTCTCGCCATCGGCACCCTCGCGATCTATCAGGTGTTCGTGCGGGACCGCGACCCGGTCGCCGTCCGGCTCCGCGACCTGCGCTCGCGCGCGCTCGCGGCACGTCCCAATCTGGATCCCGACACGCCGTCGCCGATCGCGGGGCTCCTGGCCACGCTCGGCGGCTTCCTTCCGACCTCGGACAGCAACGAGGCGCTTCAATCCGGCCTGGTGCGGGCCGGCATTCGGGACCCCAAGGCGAGCCTGGTGTTCCTGGGCGCCAAGGTCGTGGGCGCCGTGGTCGTGGGAATCGGCTGGATCGCCGTGAACTTCGCCATGGCCCGGCCCATCGGCTCGATCGTGTTCTCGGGCGGCATCGCAGCCGCCGTGGGCTTCTACCTGCCGACCATCTGGCTCTACATGAAGGGCAGCTCGCGCCAGGGCCAGATCCAGACCGCGCTCCCCGACGCCCTCGACCTGCTGGTCGTCTGCGTGGAGGCGGGCCTTGGCCTGAACGCCGCGATCGAGCGGGTGGGCCGCGAGATCACGCTGGCGAGCCCGGCCCTGAGCGACGAGCTGCTCGTGGTCGGGCAGGAGATCCGCACCGGCCTCTCGCGCTCCGACGCGCTCCGGCGCCTGGCGCGTCGCACCGGCGTGGAGGATCTGTACGCCCTCACCGCCATGCTCATCCAGGCCGACAAGCTCGGAACGAGCGTCGCGCAGTCGCTGCGCTCGCACGCCGAGTCGATGCGCACCAAGCGCCGCCAGCGCGCGGAGCAGGCCGCGCGGAAGGCGGGCATCAAGCTCGCGTTCCC
>DASSLZ010000305.1:0-2502 GCA_035689165.1 Candidatus Eiseniibacteriota bacterium
GGCGGCGTGGTTCTCGACCTGAACTATGGCTCGCGCGCGCGGGCCGCGCGCGAGGAGGCGCGGGCGATGGGGATGCGGTACGAAGACGGGCTCGCGCTCCTCGTGGAGCAGGGGGCGCTTTCGTACGAGTTCTGGACGGGGGAGCCGGCGCCGCGCGAGGCGATGCGCGAGGCGCTCGGATGATTTCGGCGCGCCTCCGCTCCGGAAGCGGAGCGGGTCCGGCGCTCTCGGCCCTCGCGGCGGATGCCCTCGACTTCCTCGTGGGCCGCTCCTGCCTGGGATGCGGCGGGGCGCTCCCGCGCGGCGCCGCCGTGTGCGACGCCTGCGACGCGCGGGTGCCGCGCACGGGGACGGTGTTCTGCCTTCGCTGCATGCAGGAGGGGAACGCACCGTCCGACGCGACGCGACCCGGCGGCGGCTGCCCGCGCCATGGATCGGAGCGCCTCCTGCTCGCCGGCCCCGCCTTCGAGCCGCCGCTCGATCGCGTCGTCCGGGCCTTCAAGTACTCGGGCGCGCGCGAGGCGCATCGCTGGCTAACCGCGCTCCTGCCGGAGCCGCCCGGGCGCGGCACGCCCGCGTGGCGGGAGTACCTGCTCGTGCCGGCGCCGCTCCATCCGGCGCGGCGCGCGTGGCGCGGCTTCGACCAGGCGTCGCTTCTCGCGGCGACCGCCGGCGCGGCCTGGGGCATCCCGGTGCTTCCGGCCCTGGAACGGAAACGGGATACCCCGGCTCAGGCCAGAGTGGATGGCGCCCTTCGCCGCGAGAATGTGCGTCAGGCGTTCGCACTCGCCGCGGACGCCGGCCGGGCGCTCCGCGCCCGCCCGGTGCTCCTCGTGGACGACGTCGCCACGACGGGGAGCACGCTCCTCGAAGCCGCATCCGCGCTCGATGCGGCGGCCCCGTCCTGGGTCCTGTCGCTCGCCTTCGCTCACGGAGGGCTTCCCGGCGCGCCGGAACCCGCGTTCTCGACGCGGGTTGCGGCTGCCCCGCCGGTGTGATAGATTCTGCGACTTGGCAAATTGGGCCGGCTGCGCCCGGTTTGCCATAAACTTCGTTGACCCAACTGCTTGCTGACCGGCTTCCTCCCGGAGGGGGACATGGAAAAACTGCGACTGCTGGACGAGGCCTACCTGCCGACGGTCACCAAGCCGAGCCGGTACACGGGTAGCTTCCTCCATGCGCTCCGGAAGGACCCCGCCAAGGCATCGGTCCGGGTGCTCCTCTGCTTCCCGGACCTCTACGAGATCGGGATGTCCTATCTCGGGCTGAAGATCCTCTACCACCTGATCAATCGCCGCGAGGACGGGCTGGCGGAGCTCTGCTTCACGCCGTGGGGCGACATGGAGAAGCTGATGCGCGCCGAGGGGATTCCCCTCTACTCGCTGGAATCCCGCACGCCCGCCCGCGCGTTCGACCTGATCGGCTTCTCCCTGCAATACGAGCTGGCCTACACCAACGTGCTCACGATGATCGACCTCGCCGGGATGCCGCTCCGCACGAAGGACCGCCGCGAGGACGATCCGATCGTGATCGCGGGAGGCCTCTGCACGGTGAACCCGGAGCCGATCGCGCCCTTCATCGACGCCTTCGTCGTGGGGGACGGCGAAGAGGTCATGATGGAGCTGTGCGACATCGCCGCCGAGCGCCGCCGGACGAAGATGCCGCGCGCCGAGGCGCTGCGCCGCATGGCCGCGCTCGAGGGCGTCTACGTGCCGGCGCTCTTCGCCGAGGTGAAGAATCCCTGGGGCTTCATCGCCCGGGAGCCGCTGCCGGGAACGCCGGTCGCGCGGCCGCGCTTCCGCTTCGTGCCGTCCCTGGACCCGAGCTACGTGCCGGAGAAGCCGCTCATCTCCCCGACCGAGATCACGCACGACCGCCTCGGCGTCGAGGTGATGCGCGGCTGCACGCGCGGCTGCCGCTTCTGCCTGGCCGGCTACATGAACCGCCCGCTGCGCGAGAAGCGCGCGGACCAGGTGGCGAAGGAAGTGCAGTGCGGGATCGTGCACGCCGGGTGGGACGAGGTCTCGCTCCTCTCCCTCTCGACCACCGACTACAAGCAGCTCCCCGTGGTGCTGCACGAGCTGGACCGCTTCACGAACGAGCTGGGCGTGTCGGTGTCCTTGCCCTCGACGCGCGTCGGGACGCTCGCCCCGTCGGTGGCCGACAAGATCGGCCAGGGGCGGAAGGGCAGCATCACGTTCGCCCCCGAGGCGGGCACGCAGCGGATGCGCGACGTGATCAACAAGGGGATCGACGAGGCGGAGCTCGAGTACTCGGTCAAGCTGGCGCGCGACCAGGGGTGGGGCGGCATCAAGTTCTACTTCATGATCGGCCTTCCGACGGAAATGGACGAGGACGTGGACGGGATCGCGGAGACGCTCCGGAAGTCGCAGGAGTGGGCGCGCGGCGGGAACAAGCGCATGCACTTCAACGTGGGGATCTCGCCGCACGTTCCGAAGCCGCACACGCCGTTCCAGTGGGAGATCCAGGACGATATGGAGA
>DASSLZ010000306.1:0-9484 GCA_035689165.1 Candidatus Eiseniibacteriota bacterium
GCCGGGCGCCACCCGTTCCCACCAGCGGCGCTCCTCGGATCCGACCTCGAGAACGGAAACGGCGCGCACCAGGAAATCGAACGCGCCCGCCGCCTGGCCGGCTTCCCCCCAGGACGCCGCGTCGACGAGAGCGCCCGGACCCGCGACCTGGCGCGCCGCCGCGGCGACCGCGGCGGAGCGTTCCGGCGTGCGATTCGTGACGGTGATCGCCGAGGCTCCGCCCGAGGCGAGCGCGGCGGCGACGCTTCGCGAGGCGCCTCCGGCGCCCACGACGAGGACCCGCGCGCCGGAGACCGAGATCCCCAGCGCGCCGAGCCAGGCGAGCAGGCCCGGACCGTCCGTCGCGTCGGCGTCCCAGCCCTTCTCCGCCCGGCGCAGCGTGTTCGCGGCGCCCGCCGCTCGTGCCGAGACGGTCGCCGACATCGCCAGGCGCAGCGCTTCCTCCTTGTGCGGCAGCGTCACGTTGAGTCCCGCGAATCCCGCGGCGTGGAGCCCGGCCAGCGCTTCGGCCAGCCGCGGCGGCGGAACGTCCAGCGCCACGTACGCGGCGTTCCGTCCCGCCGCGCGGAACGCGGCGTTCTGCATGAGCGGGGAGAGCGAGTGGGCGACGGGGTGCCCGATCACGGCGTAGAGCCGCGTCGCGGCGTCGGTCACGGAATCAGGCCGGGGGAGGCGTTCCCGCGGGCTCGCCCGCGGTCGGGACCGCGGGGGATTCGGGAGCGAAGCCGGAATCGTGTTCCGCCTCGAAGCCGCCCGCTCCGGTATCGGGATGCCGCTTCGCCCGCACGGCGAGGATCCGCAGCATCGCGAGCGATACCGCGATCAGGGCCACGCTCAGGAGCTGGTTGATGTTGAACGTGAGCCCGCCGAAGGTGCCCAGCACCGCGGTCTCGTCGTAGTAGCGCGTGAAGTCGATCAGGAACCGGAGGCCCGCGTCCATCGCGATGTAGCTCCAGAAGAGCCAGCCGTCGAAGCGGTGCCTCTTGTCCAGCGCGAGGAGGGCGAAGAAGAGGAGAAAGCCCGCCGCCGACATGTAGAGCTGCGAGGGGTGGAGCGCCTCGTGCGGAAAGACGGCGCTGGAGTAGGACTCGGGCGGGAACGTGATCCCCCAGGGAAGCTTCGTCGGAAGCCCGTAGCAGCAGCCGTTCATGAAGCAGCCCAGGCGTCCGATGCCGACGCCGAGCGCCATGCTCGGCGCGGCGGCGTCCCCCACCCGCCAGACCGAGAGTCCGGCGCGTCGGACGTAGAGGATCCCACCGGCGATCGCGAGGGCGTAGCCGCCGTAGAGGATCAGCCCCCCCTCCCACAATCGGAAGATCGCGACCGGGTCGGTCTTGTACTCGTCCCAGTGCGTCGCCACGAAGAGGAGCCTGCCCCCCACGATGGCGAGGACCAGGAGCCAGAGCGACAGCGTGCTCAGCTTGTCTTCGGGGAGCCCCCGCGCGCGGCCGCGCGCGAGGAAGAGCTGGATCGCGGCCAGGAACGCGATCGCAAGGAGCAGCCCGTAGCTGTGGATCGCGAACGAGCCGAACTTCACCACGGTTGGATGCACGGCTCTCCCCGGGTCAGTACTCGCGCCACCGCATGGCGATGTTCTGGATCAGGCCGATCTGCAGGAAGCTGGTCAGGAGCGAGGTGCCGCCATAGCTCAGGAGCGGAAGGGGCAGCCCCGTGACGGGGGCGAGTCCCACCGTCATGCAGACGTTCACCAGGACATGGTACAAAAAGATGGCGGTCAATCCAATGGCGAGGAGGCTGCCGAACCGGTTCCGGGATCGGTGGGCGATCTTGATCCCCCGGTAGATGAGGAGGAAGTAGAGGAGCGTCACGATCCCCGCCCCCAAAAACCCCGTCTCCTCCCCCACCACCGAGAAGATGAAGTCGGTGTGCTGTTCGGGGAGGAAGGCGAGCGCCTTCTGGCTGCCGTGCAGGAACCCCTTGCCCAGCGCCTGCCCCGACCCGATCGCGATCTTCGACTGGATGATCTGATAGCCCGCGCCGTAGGGATCGGCCGCGGGATCGAGGAAGGTGGAGATGCGCTGGCGCTGGTAGGGCTGGAGGTGGTTCCAGACCTGCGGCGTCACGATCCCCACGACGAGGTTGATGGCCACGACGAGGAGGATCGGCATGAGGCGCAGCCGCGAGCGGTAGAGGACGGCCGAGAGCACGGCGGCGAAGACGATCCACGCCGGAAGGTAGAAGGACGCCGCCACGTTGATCAGCGGGCTCACGAGGAGGAACAGGTAGAGGATCGGGAGACCCGCCCAGTAGAGCATCGTGAAGAGGATCGTGAGGAAGGTGACGGAGGTGCCCAGGTCGGGCTGCTTCAGCACGAGGAGGAACGGCACTCCGGCCACCACGCACGGCTTCACCAGCGAGCGGAGCTGCGTCAGGTCCAGGCGCCGCTCGGAGAGGAAATTCGCGAGCAGCACCACCGTCGCCACTTTCGCGAGCTCGGAGGGCTGGAACTTGAACGGCCCCCAGCCCAGCCATCGCTGCGCCCCCAACCCCACGTGCCCGATGAAGAGGGTGAGCACGAGCAGGATGAGCCCCATGGCGTAGAGCAGCCAGGCGCTCCGGCCCATGTAGATCCGGTAGGGCACGGCCGCCGCGAGCGCGCCCCCGCCGAGCGCGACCGCGAGCCAGATGAGCTGCTTCAGATAGAGCCCGTGCTCGGTCGCGGCCGAGGGCATCGAGGTCGCGCTGAAGACGAACGCGATCCCGATCAGCGCCAGCGTGACGGTGGCGAAGAGGAGCGGACGGTCGACGTCGCCGGGCGTGCGCAGGCTGGCCATGTCAGCGGCTCGCCACGACCCGCACACTGTCGGCAGTGGGATGGAAGAAGGCCTGCATGATCTTCTGCGCGATCGGCGCGGCCGCGGTGCTCCCGTGGCCGGCGTTCTCGACCAGCACGGCCATCGCGATCCTCGGATTCTCGACCGGCGCGAAGCAGATGAAGAGCGCGTGGTCGTTCCCGTGGGTCTGCGCGGTGCCGGTCTTCCCCGCCACGCGCACCGAATCGACCTTGGCGGCGTAGCCGGTCCCGTGCGGATCGGCGACGACGGCCTCCATCGCGGCGCGCACCGTGGCGGCGTAGCCGGCCGGAATGGCGACGTGCATCCCGGTGGAATCGTTCAGCGGGACCGGGCGCCCGTCCTCGTCCACCTCGCGAACCAGGTGGGGGCGGACCAGCGTGCCGCCGTTGGCGATCAGCGCCGTCATCTGCGCCAGCTTGATCGGCGTGAGCGCGATCTCACCCTGCCCGATCGCGAGGTTCAGGACGAGCCCGCGGCTCCAGCGGCCCGCGCCGTAGTGCTTGTCGTACCACGCCACGTCCGGAAAGAGCCCGCGCCGCTCTTGCGGGAGGTCGATCCCCGCGCGATCGGAGACGTGAAGCTCCTTCATGAAGTCGGAGAGGCGCTCCAGGCCGAGACGGATGCCCAGTTGGTAGAAGTAGACGTCGCAGGAGCGCGCGACGGCGTCGCGCAGCGCGAGCGTGCCGTGGCCGTTGGCGTCCCAACAGTGGAAGGAGCGGCGGCCGAACTGGAACGCGCCGTCGCAGGTCTCACGGAACGTGGTGCCGGGCTGAATGGCGCCGGTCATGAGTCCTGCCAGCGCAACGAAGGGCTTCAAGGTGGAGCCCGGCGGATACGCCGCCTGGATCGCGCGGTTGAAGAGCGGGAAGTTGCCCCCCTCGCTCAGCAGCGCCCAGCGCGCCTGGCTGATCCCGGTCGAGAATTCGTTGGGGTCATAGTTGGGCTTGCTCGCCAGCGCCAGGACCTCCCCCGTGCGCGGATCCATCACGACCGCGGCGCCTCGCGCGCCGGGCTGGAACGCCTGCTCCGCCGCGCGCTGGAGATTGGCGTCGATGGTGAGCGTGAGCGCCGCGCCGCGCTTCGGCAGCACCGGGCGGCGCTCGCCCAGGAGCGCGGCCTTCCGTCCCATGGCGTTCACCTCCACGAAGCGCTTCCCCGAGATGCCGCGCAGGATCTTCTCGTACTGGCGCTCGATGCCCATCTTGCCGATCAGGTCCCCGCTCAGATAGTCGGAGCGCTCGGGATCCTCCAGCTCCTTGTCCGAGACTTCGCCGACGTACCCGAGGAGGTGCGAGGCCATCTCCCCGAGCGGGTAGCGGCGGAGCGGCTCGAACTCCACGTCCACGCCCGGAAGCTCCGACTCGTGTTCGGCAATGTAGGCGACGGTGGTCCGGTCCACGTTCCGCTTGAGGCGCACCGGCAGGAACGACTGGTGTCCGTCCTTGCGCACCTTCTCGCGCAGGAGCGCGGGCTCGACCTGGAGGATCTCTCCCAGGCGGCGCACGGTATCGTCCAGACGCGCGGGCGTGTCCACGTAGGTCTTGTCGTAGGGATCGAGGGTGACGGTGAAGGACGGGATGTTGTCGGCCAGGAGGACGCCGTTGCGGTCGCGGATCTCCCCGCGCGGCGCCACGATCACCTCGACGCGGATGCGGTTCTCCTCGGAGAGCTCGCGGTACTTGGGCCCCTGGAGCACCTGCATCGTGAACAGTCGGAGCAGCACCAGCGCGAACACCACCGCCACGGCGATGGAGAAATGGCGCTCCCGGTAGCGCGCCCCGGTCAGCGATTCGGGGTCGAACGGCACGCTACGTCTCGTCGACCAGGAGGGGGCGCTTCCAGACGTTCTCGACCAGCGCGAGGATGACGATGACGACCAGCGCCGTGTAGAGCGCCGACGGGAGCGCGATCGTGAACATCTGCTTCAGGAAGAGCGCGAAGTCGCCCAGCGAGGCCGCCGCGAAGTAGACGACGTCGTGCGCCAGCATGGCGAAGAGGAAGAACGCGAACCGCACGCCCGCGTTGGCGCGGTGGACCCGGAACCCGGCTTTGGCCACGGCGAATCCCACGATGGTCTTGGAGAGCGCGTTCAGGCCGAGCGGGCCGGGCGCGTCCAGGTCCTGGATCAATCCGACCAGGAATCCCCCGGCGGTGCCGGCGATCGGCCCCCGCATCCATCCCAGATAAACCACGAACGCGACGAGGAGGTCCGGGCGGATCCCCGCGATCTCGAAGCGGTAGAGGAACGTCGCCTGGAGGATCATGGCGACCACGAGGACGGCGACGTCGCGGACGCTCTTCATCGGAGCGCCCTGGCGGCGAGCGATTCGGCCGGCGCCGCGGCCGCCGCGGCCCGGCGCAGCGAGTCGGCGGCGGCGCTGTCCGCGGCCGACGGGTAGAAGTCGGAGGGCACGGATCCGCCGCGCGCCGAAGGCACGTAGATCAGCACCTCCTCGAGCTTCCGGAAATCGACCGCCGGATCCACGACGATCTCCTTCGTGAGTCCGTTCGGCTCGAGTCCCACGCGCTCCACGGTGCCGATCCGCACGCCCGCCGGGAAGATCCCGCCCAGGCCGGAGGTCAGGACCTGGTCTCCCGGCTTCACGTCCTCCTGGGACGAGACGTAGAGGAGATCCAGCGTCGGACGGTCCCCGTATTCCCAGCGGACGACGCCGTCCACGCGCGAGCGCTCGATCCGCGCGGCCACGGCGCAGTCGCGATGGAGCAGCGTGAGCACGCGGGCGGCGTGCCGCGACGTCCGCTCGATACGCCCCACCAGTCCGTCGGGGGTGAGGATCGCGCGGTTCGCCTCGATCCCCTCGGCCTCTCCCTTGTCGAGGGCCAGGCTTCCGCCGAGGCGGTCGAGCGAGCGGCCCACCACGTGCGCGGAGACGAGGTCGTAGGGGTGGCGCTCGGCCAGGTGCAGCAGGCGGCGCAGGCGCTCGTTCTCGCCCCGCTCGGCCCGGGTCTCGTCCAGCTCGATGGTGAGGCGCGCCACGCGCTGGCGCAGGCGCTGGTTCTCCCAGTAGACCGCGACGCCGCGGTCCACCCAGCCGACGACGATCTCAGCGGGCGCTAAAAGGGTGTGCTGGAGGAACCAGACGGTCCGGGCCTGAGACTTCGGCCCGAGCAGCATGAGGGTCAGCGAAGCGGAGACGGCGACGACGAAGACGGTCCAGTCAGTCCGGCGTGTGAACAGGTACCGCAGCATCGGGACTCACGCCCGAGGCTCAGTCACGCACCACCGACATGAGCACCTTCTCGTATTGAGTGGGGTCGTCGAGGATCTTGCCGGTCCCCAGCACCACGCAGGAGAGCGGGTCTTCCGCGACCGTGATCGGAAGATTCGTGGCTTCGCGAAGGAGCATGTCGATGCCGCGCAGGAGGGAGCCGCCTCCCGTCATGACGATGCCGCGGTCGACGATGTCCGAGGCCAGCTCGGGCGGCGTCTTCTCCAGGGACTGCATCAGGGCGTCGACGATCTGCTGCAGCGGCTCGCTCAGGGCCTCGCGCACCTCGACGGACGAGATCTTCATCGTCTTCGGGATGCCGGCCACCAGGTCGCGCCCCTTGATCTCCATCTCTTCCTCCTGCTCGAGGCGGAAGGCGGAGCCGATCTTGATCTTGATCTGTTCGGCGGTCTGCTCGCCGATCAGCAGGTTGTACGCCTTCTTCACGTACTGGACGATCGCTTCGTCCATCTCGTCGCCGCCGACGCGGATCGACTGCTGGTTCACGATCGAGTTCAGCGCCATGACCGCGATCTCGGTCGTGCCGCCGCCGATGTCGATGATCATGTTCCCCGACGGCTTGCCCACCGGCAGACCCACGCCGATGGCCGCGGCGATCGGCTCGGGAACCAGGAGCACCTCGCGCGCACCCGCGTGCTGCGCCGAGTCCTGCACGGCGCGCTTCTCCACCTCGGTGATGCCCGAGGGAACGCAGATGATGATGCGGGGGCGAACCCACGTGCGGCGGCGGAGGGCCTTCTGGATGAATTCGCGGAGGAGGTCTTCCGTCTTCTCGAAGTCGGCGATGACGCCGTCCTTGAGCGGCCGCACCGCGACGATCTCGTCGGGCGTGCGACCCAGCATGCTCTTCGCTTCCTTGCCCACCGCGATCACGCGGTTGGTGGTGCGGTCCACCGCCACGACGGAGGGTTCGTTCAGGACGATCCCTTTGCCACGGAGGTAGACGAGCGTATTCGCGGTGCCCAGGTCGATCGCGACGTCGTTCGAGAACACACCCATCACCTGGTCGAGAAACATCCGTGCCTCCCGAACGCATTCGTGCGAGGTGGCAGGCTGGGCCGCCGCCGCTTCCCGTCGTCAGCCACCCCCCCAGAAACTCCCAAGTCGGCGACCTCGTTGGCGATCCGCGCGGGCACAGCAAGCATTGAGGTGCGAAGCGAACGCAACGTATCAAACGCACTACGGAGGCGCAAGTCCGGATTCTCCACGGAAGCCGCGTTGACAGGCTGGGATACGGGTGCTAGCGTCCGACGAGGGACGTGTGGGGCCCGCGACGTGACAGGGAGGGTATCGGCCATGGCGGGATCGAACTTGAGGTTCCTCGGAAACATCGCCCTTCTTTTCCTGCTCGCGGCTCCTGCCGCCCTCGCCGCCCCGCCCACGGGCGGGTCCGGGAGCGACCGGGATCGCGGCACGGGGCGCCAGCCCAACGTCGACGAGATGAAGACCCTCGGCGTCGACCGCAACCTCGCCTCCTTCGCCGGAACGGTCCTCGATGTGAACAACCGGCCGATCGGCGGGGTCCAGGTCTCGCTCTTCATGGGCGGCGACGTCGCCGGCCGCGCCGTGACCGGGTCCGACGGAGACTACGAGCTCCGCGCCCCGTACGACCCCTCCAATGACGTCACGGTCCTCCTCTGGTTCGTCGCGCCCGACCGGACACTGATGCCGAAGGAGCTGGTCATCCAGGAGTCGAGGGCCAGCCTGGAGAACGGCCTCATCTCCAAGTGCGTGCCGCGGGCGACTCTCTCGCCCGGGCGCCAGTTCCGGGTGTACCTGTTCGACAGCGACAGCCGGAACAAGGAGTTGGCCGAGTCGGGCTGCCTGCCCTAGGCGGGCTTTCGAGTCCGGTCGGCGGGGCCGCCCGAGCCGCGGTCAGGCGGCCCCGCGATGCAGGCGCTCCAGCGCCCGCTCCGTCACCTGCTTTCGCTCCCGCACCATCTCGGCGATATCCGCCGGCAGCTCCCGCCGCAACAGCTCGTCGTAGATGTAGCGCGCCCGCCCCGGGTTGTTGAGGGCGCGGCGCTCGATGTCCGCGCTCCGGAGGAGGGCCAGGGCGGCGGCGTGCCGCTCGGGGTAGCTCCGGCCATAGGCTTCGTAGGCGCGGCTCGCCTCGCTGGGGCGTCCCAGCTCCTCGAAGCCCCGCGCCACCCGGAGCTGCTCCACGGGCGGCAGCACCGCGGCCAGGCCGAGTAGCCGGCGCATCTCTTCGTAGGCGTCGCACGCCGGCTCGATCGCGCCGCGCTTCAGCCAGGCCTGGATCGCCTCGATGAACCGATCCCCCGCCTTCCCGTCCTGATGCACCACGCGCAGAAGGCGCGCCGCGTGCGCCAGCGCTTCGGGGTCCCGCGGGCGCGCCACGAGGTAGCCCTCGTACTCGCCGAGGGCGGCGTACCACTCCCCCCGCTCGGAGTAGCGGGCGCCTCGCGCCAGGCGGTGCTCCAGCCGCCCCTCGGGGGCCAGCCCCATCACGAAGCCGAAGAAGGCGCCGAAGAGCGCTCCGCCCAGGTGCGCCACGACGGCGGTCTCCGAGGCGGCCCCCGAGACGAAATAGACTCCGGAGAGCAGGAACCAGAGCCCGATCCCCACCAGTGCCGGCAGCGTCACGCGGGCCGGACGCACCGTGCCGTGCAGGAAGAGAACCGTCACCGAGACGAACCGCAGGCGCGCGAAGTAGAGCCGCACCGCGAAGAGGCCCATCAGCCCCGACACGGCCCCCGAGGCGCCCACGATCGGAACGGCCGCCAGCTCTGGGGTGAAGGCGAGGATCGCCGCGGCCTGGGCCAGGTTGGCGAGCCAGCCGCAGGCCAGGTAGGCCAGCAGGTACCGGACCGTCCCCAGCCTCGATTCGATCGCGGGGCCGAAGACCGACAGGAAGACCATGTTCCCGAGGAGGTGCAGGAATCCGGTGTGCAGGAAGAGCGAGACCAGGGCCGTCGGGATGGTCGGGTCGGCGGCCTTGAAGGACATGGCGTAGAGCGCCTCGACGTTCCCCCCGCTGACGAGGATCGCGCCGAAGGCCGCCAGATTCAGGAGCACCAGCCCGAGCGTCGCCCAAGGGGTCCCCCGGACCCGGGCGTCGGTCCCGACCGGCAGCCAGTAGAAGTAGTACATCGACTTAGAAATAGCACGACCAGCCCCTTGAAGGCAGCCCTTCTCGTTCTCTACACTACCCGGCGCCGAAATCGATCGCCGCACGCCCGCGCACGCCGGCCCCCGGCACGCCGCCACTACCAAAGGAAGGCCATGGAAAGCGTCACCCATACCGGTATGGACATGGGCACCGAGCTCCAGAAGGAGCTGGACCCGCTGGAAAACGCCCGGCTCCAGTTCGAAGAGGCCGCCGCCCGGCTCAAGCTGGACCCCTCCTTCCTCCAGATCATCAAGGAGCCGCGCCGCGCCACCATCGTGAAGCTC
>DASSLZ010000307.1:0-2582 GCA_035689165.1 Candidatus Eiseniibacteriota bacterium
CAGCACCGGCAGCACGTTTCGCCTCTCGCTGGACGACCGGGACCGGGACGGAGAAATGGACGTGGGCATCCGTCCGCTCTCCGATCCGCGGCTGGAGTTGTTCGGCGCCTATTCGCTCCATCGCGATCAGCGCTGGGACGACGGGGACCTGGCGGGAGGCGTCGCGATCCGCCCCGTCCCGGGACTCTTCGCCTCCGCCCGCTGGGAGCGCGACGATCGGCTGCAGGTGACGCTCGGGGTGGCCGTCGGGCGCGCCGCGTTCCGGGCTTCGCCCCGCTATCGCGGCGGCGATCGCGCGCAGACCGCCTATGCGGTCCGGCTGAGCTCGCCCGAGCGTGGCTTCGATCTCGACCGCGTCATGACTCCGAAGCGCCGCACCCTGGCTCTCGATCTGCGCGGCCACATGGTCTACCAGTCCTACCGCTACTTCGACCAGGACGCCCGTCCCCTGCGGGAGGTGACCGAGCGGATCCAGTTCGCTGCCGACGACCCCACCGTGGGCGGGGTGGCGATCAAGCTCTCCGGCTTCGAGGGGAACCTCTCGATGGCCTGGGAGATCCGCGAGAAGCTGATGGCGCTGCGCCGCGCCGGAAAGCGCATCACCGTGGTCTGCGACAATCTCGGCGCCCCGACCCTGTATGTCGCCAGCGCGGCCGACCGGATCGTCATGGACCCGCGGGGCTCGATGATCCTTCCCGGCGTGGCCGCGTCGCGCACCTACTACCACGATCTCCTGGGCAAGCTGGGCATCGGCTTCGAGGAATGGCGCTTCTACATCTATAAGTCCGCGATGGAGACCTTCTCGCGGGACCGCATGTCCGAGGCGGACCGCGAGCAGTACGGGGCCATCGTCCGCGCCACCTACGACGAGCTGGCGCGGGCGTTCACGTCCAGCGGCCGCGCCACGCGCGCGGAGTTCGATCGCGTCGTGAACGAGGAGCCGTACATCCCCGCGTCGCGCCTGCTGGAGCTGCACTGGGTGGACGCGCTGGGGCGCTGGGAGGACCTCGAACGGGCCGAGGTCGGCGCGCCCGCGATGAAACCGGTCGGCTACGGCGCCCTGCGCGAGCTCCGATGGCAGCCCCGGGAGCGGTGGGGCAACGATCCGACGATCGCGGTCGTCTATCTCGTGGGCGACTGCGCCATGGACGAGGGGATCCGCGCCCGGTCGAGCTCCGAGGCGCTCCGCGGCTACCGCAAGGACCGCCGCGTCCGCGGCGTCGTGCTGCGTGTGGATTCGCCGGGAGGCGACCCGCTGGCCTCCGATGTCGTGGCCGAGCAGACGCGGAAGCTCCGCCAGGTGAAGAAGCCCGCGGTGGTGAGCCAGGGGCGCGTGGCGGCCAGCGGCGGCTACTGGATCAGCATGGACGGGGACGCGATCCTGACCTCCCCCTTCACGCTGACGGGATCGATCGGGGTGATCGGCGGATGGGCCTGGAACGAGGGATTCGGGAAGAAGACCGGGCTCACGTCGGACCACGTGCAGGAGGGGAAGAGCGCCGATCTGCTGGGTGGGCTCCGCATCCCCTTCCTGGGCGCGACGTTGCCGGAACGAAACCTGGACGAGGGAGAACGCCGTCTTATCCGTAGGTCGTTCGACGAGCTCTACACCGACTTCACCGGCAAGGTGGCGTCGGCCCGGGGGCTCACGACGGAGCGGGTGCGGCAGATCGCCGAGGGGCATGTCTACGGCGGCGCCGCCGCGATCCCGTTGAAGCTGGCCGACCGCGAGGGCACCCTGGACGACGCGATCGCCGAGGCGAAGCGCCGGGCGGGGATCCGGGCCGGCGAGCGGGTGCGCGTGGTGGAATATCCCGCGCGGCCGCTCTTCCGGCTTCCGTCGTTCCTGAGACCTCCGGGGATTGGCGCCGGGAGTTGGGCGCCTGCGGCCGCCGAGTCGCCGGTCCCGGGCTTCCCGCTCGAGGCGCGGGCCCTGCAGTCGATTCTCGACCGGCCCGGCCGTCCGCTGCTCGTCACCCCGGGGCCGCTCCTCCCCGACGAGCCCGAGCCGGTCCGCTAGGGTCGGCCCGCCCGCGCGCGCCCGGCCGGCGCGCAACCGGAGTCCGAAGCGCAGCTCATGTCCAACGCCACCATCGGCTCCATCTACCTGCTGGTCGCCGGGCTCGTCTTCCTCCTCGGCTTCGTGATCCTGCGCGAGGCCCCCCGGGAGCGACTGAACCGGGCCACGGCCCTGATGCTGTTCTTCGCGGGGCTCGGCTCGGTGCTCGGCGCGATCGGCTTCATTCTGGAGTCCCTCTCGGCGGCCCGCGCCGGCAGCAACGACCTGCTGCGCTCCTTCAACTATCTCTGGGAGCTCTTCTTCCCGTCGCTCCTCTATTTCGCCTGCGTCTTCCCCTCGGAGAACCGCCTGATCCGGCGCGTCCCCTTCGCGGTCGGATGGATCTTCGCGCCCCACGTGGCGCACCTCTGCTTCATGGTGCTCGCCTCGCAGGGCGCGCTGTGGGGGCGGGTCGCGGCGGCGATGGCGAAGAGCTCCGCCTCCGGCGTCTTCACCTATCTCCGCATCCCGTTCGAGCTGATCTTCCGCTTCCATCAGCTCCTCTTCTCGATGGTGAACCTCT
>DASSLZ010000308.1:0-4080 GCA_035689165.1 Candidatus Eiseniibacteriota bacterium
GCGATCGACTCGTGCTGCTCGATCTCCTTGTCGGGCACGCCCGCGTGCTCCGCCCGGTCCGAGGCCGACTCGCCGCTGAAGTACGCGGCGCCCGCGCCGGCCAGGGCCAGGGTCAACAGGATGGGTCCGAACCACCGGAGCCAGTCCTTGCGGAGAATGGCGTAGGCGAGGAGGGCGAGCGAGCCGATCGTGCCGAGCGCGATCGGATAGTGGATCACGGCCGGGTGCAGCTCCAGTCCGAACACGGAGGCTCCTTTCGCTCGGGCGCGTCGAATCGGGCTATGGCTCGGGTGAACGCACGCCGGCGTCGACTCGTCGGCGACGCCGCGGGCTAAACGCCGTAGGCGCGGCGCAGGATCGCCATGGTATGGGTGACCGGGCGCTTCAGTCCATTCGCGATCTGGATGTTGCAGGTGCCGCACGAGGTGAGCAGCACCTCGGCGTTCGCGCGGTCCATCTGGTGCATGAGCGGCTCGCCGATCGCTTTCGCGCGATCGTAGTTCTCGGCGCGCATGCCGTAGGTGCCGGCGATGCCGCAGCAGGAGTCCTCGATCGGCCGCACCGTGACGCCGGGAATCATCTTCAACAGTCGCACCGGCTCCTCGGTCATCCCCTGCGCTACGGAGTGGCAGGCGTTGTGGTAGACGACGGTGAGCGGCACCTCCTGGAACGAGGTGTTCAGCTCGCCGCGCTCGTGCAGGGCGCAGAGGTACTGGTGCACGTCGATGGTGTGGTCGGCCAGCCGCCGCGCCTCCTCGGTGCCCAGGATGCGCGGATAGTCCTCGATCAGCGCGAGCCCGCACGAGGGCGCGCTCGCGACCACGGTGAACCCGCGGTCCACCAGCGGCAGCAGCGTCCGGACGTTCCGCTCGGCGTCGGCCTTGATCTTGGCCTCGGCGCCCATCGTGATGAGCGCGATGCCGCAGCAGCGCTGGTCGGGCACTACCACCTCGACGCCGTTCGCCTCCAGCACCTTCACGGTGGCCGCGGCTTCCCCCTCGGGATCGTGGAAGCGCGCGAAGCAGCCGGCGAAATAGGCCACCTTCTTCGTGATCGGCACGTGCCGCGGCGGCAACGGGCCCAGCCGGGCGTGGTGGTTCGCGCCGGGAGCGTGGCCCCCTCCCGGATCCGCGCCAGCGCCAGCCGCGGTCTCCGCCGGGACGAGCGGAAGCGCGAGCGCCCGTTTCGATCCCTCGTCCCCCACCCGGAACGACCTCCGGAAGCGCGGCAGATCGAGCTTCCCCGCGATCTTCCCCACCGACTCCCGGGCCGCGCGCTCGGCGGCATTGCCGATCGCCGCGTTCACCAGCCCCGGAGCGACCGACGCGACCTGTGCCACCTTGGACGAATTCCCGAGCACCCAGTTCCGGAGCGGCATCCCCTTCTTCTCCACGAACGCGCGGCGCGCCGCTACCGCCAGCCCCGGGATGTCCACCTGGCTCGGGCATTCGCTCAGGCAGAGCTTGCAGTTGAAGCAGGAGTCCATGACCGCCTTGAAGGGCTTGCCGGTCAGCATGTCGGGATGGAGCGCGCCGCGGATCAGCTCCATCAGCAGCGACGCCTTGGCGCGCGCGGCGTGCGGCTCGATCAGCGTCGTGCTCCCGACCGGGCAGTAGTCGCGGCAGGTGCCGCAGCCGTGGCAGTGCTCGATCATGGCGCGGTAGTCGGGCTCGTCGAAGACGGTGCCGGTCACGACGTACTCGTTGGTGTAGCGGAGCGAGTCGCCCGGGAACGTCGAAGCGTCCGAGATCACCGAGCCGGGATTCAGGATGCCGCGGGGGTCGAGCGCATGCTTCACCTCGGCCATCACGTCGTACGATTCCGGGTACTGCCGGCGGAGATAGGGCGCGCGCAGAACGCCGTCGCCGTGCTCTCCGGTGATGGTCCCCCCGAGGCGCCACGTCAGCTCGAAGGCGTCCTCCGCCATCGCGGCCATGCGCGGCACGAACGTGGCTTCGTGCGGGTCCAGGAGCGGCACCACGTGCACGTTCCCGTTCCCCGCGTGACCGAACACGACGTAGCGCGTCCGGTGCTTGGCGAAGATGGAGCGCAGGCCGCCGATGTACTCGCCCAGCGCCTCGGCGGGCACGGCCGTGTCGTCGATGAAGTTCATCGGCCGCTCGACCGGCTCGGCCCGGTAGACCAGCGGCAGCGCGGCGCGGCGCACGCTCCAGAGGGCGGCCCGCTCGACCGCGTCGCGCGCGGCGCGGAAATCGAGCACCTTCCCCGGGCGCGCCGCGACCCACTCCTCGATCGCGGCCAGCCCGGTCCGCGCTTCCTCGTCGGCCGCGCCCTCGAACTCCACCAACAGTCCCGCCTCGAACCGGTCGGGGATCAGATCGCGCAGGTCGGGGCGGTCCTTCTTCACGAACTCGAGGAACGTGTGGTCCATCGCCTCGATCGCCGAGGCCCCCGCGCGCCGCGCCTCGAGCACCGCCTCGGTCGCCTCGTGCCACGAGGCGAAGTAGAGGAGCGCGACCGCGGTCGCCGACGGCTTCGGAACGAGGCGCATGGTCGCTTCGGTCACGATGCCGAGCGTACCCTCGGATCCGCACAACAGCCGGATCGGATCGAAGCGCGGCTCGATGGAGGACACCTGGTCGCCCGGATTCCACGCGCCCCAGAGGTCGTAGCCGCAGGAGTTCTTGTTCGCGCGCGGGCGCTCCGGTAAGAACCGCGGCGCTCCCGCTCGAAGGATCTGGGTCAGGTGTTCGGCCGTGCGGGTCCAGACCGCGGGCTCCTCGCCCGCCGCGCCCTCCCCCAGGCGGACGACGCTGCCGTCGTGGAGCACCACGGTGAGCGCTTCGAGATGGTCTTTCGTGGTCCCATGGCGGAGCGTATGGGCGCCGGCGGCGTTCGTCCCGATGTTCCCGCCGATGGTGCAGAAGTCCCCGGACGAGGGATCGGGACCGAGGCGCAGGCCGTAGGGCGCGGCCGCGCGCTGCACGCGCGTGTGGATCGCGCCCGGCTCCACGCGCACCCGCCGCTGGCCGGGATCCACCTCGAGCACGTGGTGCATGTGCGCCGAGAAGTCGAGGATGATCCCGGGGCCCAGGGCCGCGCCGGCCAGGCTGGATCCGCCGCCGCGTGGCGTGACCGGAATGCCGTGCTCGGAGGCGAAGGCCATGACGGCCGCGACGTCCGCGGTCGATTTCGGCGACACCACGGCGAGCGGCTTCCTGCGGAAGATGCAGGCCGCCGTCGCGAAGAGGGCGAGGGTGATCGGGTCGGTGCGAACCTCGCCCGCGAGAAGCGGAGCGAGGTCGCGCTGCAGTTCACGCTGCGGGTCCATCTTCACCCCGCGCGCGGGTACGGCTCAGGCGCGCTCGAGAAAGAAACGATCGTAGAGGATGCCGGCGACTCCGCCCCCCAGGAGCGGCCCCACCCAGTATACCCACTGGTCCTGCCAGAAGCCCGCCACCAGGGCGGGCCCGAAAGCGCGCGCCGGATTGAAGGCCATACCGGTTAGAACCCCGCCCATGAGGATGTTCGCCGTGAGCGTGAGCCCGATCGCCAGGCCGTAGAAGCCCTTGGGCGCCCGGGGGTCCACGGCGGACCCGAAGACCACGAGCACCAGCATGAAGGCGGCCACCCCCTCGAGGAGCGCGGCCAGGGAGGGGCGTATCGACGGATCGGCCACCGGGGCCCCGAGATGCGCGTCGGCCGCCCCGTTGTGGTAGGCCATGGCCAGCAGCCAGGCCGCGACGACGGCTCCGGCCAGCTGGGCCACCCAGTAGAGGAGCGTCATGCCCGCCGAGAGGCGGCGCGTGAGGAACATGGCGAAGCTGATCGCGGGATTGAAGTGGCCTCCGGAAATATGGCCCAGCGCGTAGATGCTGACCATGATCGCGAGGCCGTGCGCCACCGCGATCCCGGTCGTGCCCACCGTCTGGGTCATCTGCTGCTGGAGAATCGCTCCCGCCCCGAACAGGACGAGAGCGAAGGTCCCGAGAAACTCCGCCAGGAATTTCCTCGCGCTGGGCATCAGAGCCCTCCCACCGTTTTGGCGTCGAGCCGCTTGGCCAGCTCGACCAGGAGCCGCACGCCGGCGTCGTAGTCCTTGCGGTCCATGATCGTCGC
>DASSLZ010000309.1:0-9986 GCA_035689165.1 Candidatus Eiseniibacteriota bacterium
ATGTCCCGCGAAGTGCTCGAGCAGGTGGTAGTAGTACCAGCGCACGTTCAAGAGACGGATGGAGCCGTCCGGACGCTCGCGTGGGATCTCGCGATCCAGATCTTCCGGCACGCGGTCCTTGGCCATCGACTTGAGGTAGCCGCGACCGCGATCGAGCAGATCGTCGTAGAACGCGAGGTCCTTTCCGTTCAAGGGCGCATAGGCCGGCGCTCCCTCGGGGAGAGGCAGGCCGTCGTCGTCCCCGCCGATGCCCAGGACGTCGTCCACGTCGGCGGCGGGCTCGCCGCCGAGCGCGAACTTCGTCCACCACACCTCCACGACGGCCAGGTGCGCGAGGAGCATGCCGATGGTGTTCATTCCCGCCGCCGGCTGCCACTGGAGATCATCCGGGGTGAGGCCGCGGGTGGCTTCCTTCACCAGCCGCAGCTGGTCGTCGAGCTGCGCGACGAACAGCCCCGCTTCCGCGGAGCGGAAGTCCGTCAGCGGCGCGAGCGTGGATCGGACGACGGTCTGCATGGTGCCTCCCTGAGGAGAACCCGGCTTACGATGCCGGCTTCTGCGGCTTGTCCCAGTCCGGAGCGGGCGGGAACACGAGGATGGAACCGGTCGCCTTCTTGCCCGGCGGAACGCGAACCGGCACGACGTGGTGCACCGGCGGAACGCTGCGCAGATAGGCCACCACCGCCTTGGCGTCGGCCGGGGTCAGATGGGCGAAATCGGGCCAGGGCATCGGCGGCGCGATGGGCGATCCGTCGCGCTTCACGCCGTTCTGGATCGCGCGGAGAATCTCCTCGTCGCTCCAGGCGGCGAGCCCCGTCGAATCCGGGGTCAGGTTGCGCGGGTAGGAGACGCCCCACGGTCCCTGCCATCCCAGCTCGCTTCCCGAGAGCTGGCGGTTCATGTCGGGCGCGCCGTAGAGGGTGCCCGGGGTGTGGCAGTCGTGACAGCCGAGCACCGTGACCAGGTACTGGCCGCGCTGAACCGGCGTCATCGCCGCCTCGGCCTGCGCGGCCGAGTCGGCCGGGGCGCTTCCGCTCTGCCCCGTGTTCTTGGAACAGGAGACGGCGGCGACGGCGATCGTGACGAGGAGTGCTGCGCGGTGAATCCGATCCATTCCTGATTCTCCTTTCTCAGGTTCCCTGCGTGAACAAGTCCCACGCGATCTTGACGACCAGCGCTGCGACGACGAACACGACCACGGCGCGGATCAGCCGGTCCCCCCGGCGCACGGCCAGGTGGGCCCCGACGAATCCGCCCACGAGCTGCGCCCCGGCCATGGGGAGCGCGACGCTCCAGAGAATCGAGCCGCGACTCGCGAAGAACGCGACGGCGGCGAGATTCGAACCGAAATTCACGACCTTGGCGTCCGCCGTCGCCCGCGTGAGCGGACGGTGCAGCAGGGCCACCAGGACCAGGATCAGGAAGGTGCCCGTTCCCGGTCCGAAGAATCCGTCGTAGGCCCCGATGCCGAGCGCGGCCGCGGCCCAGATCGCGTCCCCTCGCCGACCGAGGACGCGATCGTCGCCGCGCTCCTCCGGCGGCCGCACCAGGAGGACGACCACGGCGGCCGCGATCAGGAGCACGAGCACGATCGGACGCAGCACCCCGGGCCGGATCGCCAGCGCCAGCGCCACGCCGGCGGCCGAGCCGGCGACCGCGAGCGGAAACGCGAACAGGGCGGCTCCCCGGTCGACCAGGCCCGCGTGCGCGTAGCGCGAAAGCGCGGCGAACGAGCCGAAGACCGACTGCCCCTTGTTCGTCCCGAGCGCCAGGTGAGGCGGCAACCCCGCCGCGAGGAGCGCGGGCACGGTCACGAGCCCTCCGCCGCCGCCCACCGCGTCCATGGCGCCCGCGAACATCGTGGCCGCGCAGAGCGCCGCGATGGTGGTGGCCGAGAGTTCCGCCGTCGCCTCCTTCGGATCGGGTTACGAGCGCGGGATTATAGCAGGGGCTTCCCCGCGAACCGAAGCCCCGCCGCGGCGATGTCCCGCTCGCGCACGAGGCGGCTCTCCAGCTCGAACACGACCTCCAGCACGCGCCCGGCGCGGGGCCCCGCGCGCGGGCCGTCCTTGGCGCGCGCGGCGAAGCCGCGGTAGAGGAAGGGAGCCTCTTCCACCAGGGAGAGATCCAGGCGTTCACGAGCCGCGGCCAGCATGTCGTGCCCCGAGGCGAACGGCGGATCGGTCGCGTGCTCCTCGCGCCATCGCGCGAGGGGACGGCGCTCGGCGGCGTGCGCCGGGTCGGGAGGCTCGATCGCCTCCGCGGCGACGAGCACCGACTCGAGGTCGTAGAACCACCGCGCCGTATGCACGTTCACGCGATCGAACGCCAGCTCCTCGGCGAGGAGGAGCCCGCCGGGCAAGAGCGCGGCGAGCGCGCGATCCAGCGTCCGTCCGGCCGGCTGGAGGGCATGCAGGGCGTTCGTGAAGAGGATCGCGTCGAAGGGCTCGTCCGGAGTGAAGTGCGGGAACTCGGCCTCGATCCACTCCAGCGGGACGTCGCCGCGCTCGGGAGCGGGCGCCTCGTCGAGGGCCGTGACGGCATAGCGCCGGCGTGCGAGCGCGAGGGCCACCGCTCCGTCGCCCGCTCCGACCTGGAGCAGGCGCGCCGGCGGTGGCGGCAGATGGCGCTCCAGGAAGGCGAGCGTCTCGCGAAGGGCGACGCCGCTCATGACGGGGATCGGCTCACGGCGCGGTTCTTGGCAGGGCGCGGGACCGGGCGTCCGCTTCACGCATCTGGACGGGCGAGGCGGGAAGAAGATCGAGGGCAATCGTCCGGCCCGCGCGGTCCACCTGACCGAACGTGAGCACGCCCGTGGGGCAGGCATGGACGCACGCCGAGCATCGGACGCATTCCGGGTCGCGCATCGGCTCGCCCTTGTTCGCGAAGTTCATCACGTCGATCCCCTGGTGGCAGACCGAGGTGCAGACGTTGCAGGAGATGCACTTCTTCTTGTCGGGAACGATGGCGAACCGGCTCACGCGGGCGAACAGGTGCATGAGCGCGGCGAGCGGGCAGAAGAAACGGCACCAGACCCGCCCCGAGAACCAGAAGTAGAGCCCGTAGCCCACCACGCCGGCGAGGAAGACGTCCACGATCCACTTGTAGCGGTCCTTGAAGGCGGAGTCGAAGATCCGGTCGACGAGATTGCCGTCGGGAAGGACCCAGCCGGCGATCCGCACGGCGAGCAGCAGGAACGCGATTGCGAGGATGCCCTGCCCCGCCAGGTTGAGCCGGTTCCACCCGGGGCCGTGCGGCATCTTGTGGCGATGCGTGTCGCCCAGCGTCTCCGCGAGCGCGCCGCAGGAGCAGATCCATCCGCAGTAGACGCCCTTTCCGAAGAACCAGATCCCGAGCGGGATCAGAACGAAGGTCTGCACGAAGCTGATCGCGAGCCACCACGGGAGCGGGTCGTGGGTGAACACGTTGTAGACGTTGAGCGGCCACGCCAGGATGAGGCCGTAGGCGCGCCAGTACTCGCGGCCGTGGCCGTAGCTCACGACGGGAAAGAGCGCGTCCAGGACGCCGCGCGGCAGGAGGCCGTGGCGGCCCAGCAACGGAAGGATGATCTCGGGGAGCAGGAAGAGCGGGAGGACCTGGATCGCGGCCAGCGTGGCCGTCTGCGCCGTGACGTAGGGCGTGCGGCGGCGGCGGATCCGCCGGATGCCGAAGATCACGACGACGGCGCTGTAGGCGAGCGTGTACCAGAACGCGGGGCCGGAGGCGCTGATCGCGAGCGTTCCGATCAGGGTGCGCGGATCGGCGGCGTCGCGGGCGATCGCGCCGCCCGCCGCGGCGAGAAGCGCGCCGAGATTGAACGGAAACCACGATCGCGCGGCGAAGAGGGCGGACATGCTGCCGCCCGATTTCCAGTTGTAGAGCCACGCGCAGAAGAGAAGGAAGAGTCCCATCCCGATCCAGGAGGAGGCGCCGTGCTCCCCCGCGATCGCGATTCCCGACCGGCGAAAGAACCCCAGCGGCGCGTCCCGTCCGATCATCGTGAAGACCGCGTCGTTGGGGACCCGCTCGGTGCGTCCCCCTTCTTCGAGGAGAACGTCGGCCGCGCCGATCTCGCGGACGCGGGTCGACAGGCGGAGCGCCACGCGAGACCGGCAGAGCCGCTCCACGTTCTCGGGCTTGGGACGCGCCAGCTCCGGGCCGCGGTGCGCCAGCGTCACGCGCGCCCCCGCCTCCTCCAGGAGCAGTGCCGTCTCGACCGCCGAATCGCCCCCGCCCACGACGAGGACATTCTGTCCCGCAAAGTCCTTGGGGTCGTGAAGCCGGTTCGCGACCTTGTCGCGGTCCTCGCCGGGAACGTCCAGCCTGCGGTGATCCCCGCTCTTTCCGATCGCGACCAGCACCCGCCGCGCCCGGATCGGCGCTCCCTCGACGCGGTGCACCGCGAGGACTCCGCCCGGCTCGCGCGCGACGCGGACGGCATGTCCCGCTTCGACCTCGATTCCAGCCCGCGCCGCCTGTCCTCGCAGCTCCTCCAGCAGCGCTTCCTTGACGTCCGCGGTGACCTGGAGGGTGCCCGCGGGGCGCACGCCCGTCGGGTAGGTGAAGATCGGCTTCCGCCTCGGGAAGTTCGCGACGGTGGCGAAGGGTTCCGCGCTCTCGAGGACCCGGAACGAGAGCCCGCGGCGCGCCGCCTCGACCGCGGCCGCCATTCCCGAGACCCCGGCGCCGACGATCGCGAGATCGAGTACGTCAGGGCCGGAGCCAGGTGTGGGGGCGTTGCCCGAGCCCGAGCCGGAGCCGGAGCCGCGGCTTCCACCCGCGGCCTCGAGCTCGAGGGCGATCCTCTCGACCGCGCGGGCGCCGGTGTCGAGGGCGTTCTTCAAGAGGGGCACCCCCGTGAGGTCGCCGGTCACGGAGACGCCCGGCACGTTGGTGGTGCCGTCCGGCCGGACTTCCGGGAGCTTCTCGACCGTCCCTGCGGGCCAGCGCGTATGCAACCAGTGGGCGTAACGGGCCAGGGGGGAGCGCATTCGGGGACTATACTCGGGGTGGGGCGCCCTGTGACGCGGCGGGTGATGTGGACCACGCCTGCCATTCACTTTGCGTCACAAAGTACTTTACAGATCGTCGCCGAGAGCCGATACTTCCCCTCATGACCCGCGCGCGCCGTACCGCCCCGACCGACTCCTCTGCTCTCCCCGATCTCCCCGATCTCGAAGATCGCGCCCAGGAGCATCTGCGCTTCATAAGGAGCACGATGGAGCGCGCCGGTTCCTTCACGGCCGTGCCGGGATGGGGCGGCATGATCATGGGAGTCACCGCGCTGGCGGCAGCCTGGATCGCTTCCCGGGCCGTGAGCCCCGAGGCATGGCTCTCGACATGGCTGGTCGAGAGCGTCGCCGCGTTCCTGATCGGGTGCCTGGCGATCCGGGTCAAGGCCGCACGGTCGGGGACGCCGCTCTTCGACGGCTCGGCGCGCCGCTTCGCGATGACCCTGGCCCCTCCGATCGCGGCCGGCGCCATCGTCACGCTGGCCCTGGCCAAGACCGGAACGATGGGCGTCCTCCCCGGGCTCTGGCTCCTTCTCTATGGAGCGGCGGTGGTCACCGGCGGAGCCTCTTCGGTGCGCGCCGTGCCGCTCCTTGGCGTTTCCCTCATGGCGCTGGGCGCCGCGGCGCTCGCGGCCCCGCCGGCCTGGGGGAACGCGTTCCTGGCCGCCGGCTTCGGCGGGCTCCAGATCGGATTCGGACTCTACATCGCCAGGAGGCACGGTGGCTGAACGTTCGCTCAAACGACGCATCGACGGTGCCGACGTCCACCGGGACCGCGCGCGGGGCAAGGCCGAGCCGGCGGCGCCGCCCGAGAGCCTGGCCGCGCTGGATCGCCTGATCCACGAGAGGGTGCGGCTCGGGATCGTGAGCGCGCTCGCGGTGAACGAATCGCTCACCTTCCAGGAGCTGCGCGACCTCCTGGGCACCACCGACGGCAACCTGTCCGTCCATGCGCGACGCTTGGAAGAGGCGGGCTACATCGCCTGCAAGAAGACCTTCGCGCTCCGGATGCCGCGTTCCGAGTACCGGCTGACGCCGGAAGGGCGCCGGGCGCTGGATCGCCACCTGGAGCATCTCGCGGCTGTCATCCGCTGGGCGCGCTCGTAGAGCGGCGACGCGCCGCGCAGCGCGAGACCTCTCGCGGGCGCGTCCTGGCGGTGTTCTCCCCATGAAGCTTTGTAATGCAAAGTACTTTGCCCACAGAAAGGACGCGCGCCATGGTCTTTGTCCCCCCCTTCGCCCCCTTCGTCGTCCTCGCCTTCCTCGCCCTGGGCGGCGTCTTGGCGGTCACGGCCCTCGCGCTCATCGGCGCGGCCGTGTTCCGCAAGACGCGGACGATTCCCTGGATTCTGGGGGTTGGCCTGGTGGTGGTCGTGGGGTACGCAGGGGTTCTCCTCGCCGATTCCGCGGTGAGCCGCGAGCGGATCCTCGTCCCGGGCGAGAAGAAGTACTTCTGCGAGATCGATTGCCACCTGGCCTACTCGGTCGAGAGTGTCGAGACGGCGCCGACGGTCGGGCCGCCGCTCCAGCCGCTGCGCGCCCGCGGCCGCTGGCACGTGGTCCGGCTCCGCACCTGGTTCGATCCAAGCACGATCTCGCCCTCCCGCGGCGACGCGCCGCTAACGCCCAACCCGCGCGTGGCCTACGTGCGGGACCGTTACGGCAAGCGATACGAGCCGTCCTGGCCCGCGGAGCAGGCACTGGCGGCGGCGGGACGCCCGAGCACCGCCCTCACGACGCCGCTCCGCCCGGGCCAGTCCTACGAGACCCTTCTTGCGTTCGACCTTCCCGCGGATGCCCGGGAGGCGCGCCTCTACCTGGGCGACGACGACGCGGTCTCGTTCCTCCTGATCGGGCACGAAGCGAGCCCGTTCCATCGCAAGGTGTGGTTCCGGATCTGAGGCCGGGCGCCGGCCCCGGGAGGACGCCGCGGATCAGCCGAGGAGATCAGCCGAGGATCTGGCGCACGACCATCGAGAGCTCGTCGGGCATGCAGGGCTTATGCAGGAAGGAAACGCCGGCCTCGATGACGCCGCGGCGGACCAGGGCGTCGTCGGTGTAGCCGGAGACGTAGAGCACCTTCGTCCCGGGGCGAACCTCGGCCATGCGGCGGACCAGCTCGCCCCCGGCCATGCCGGGCATGACGACATCGGTCACGAGAAGGTCGATCGCGCCCTCGAAGGCCGCGGAGGCCTGCAGGGCCTCGATCCCGTTCGCGGCTTCGAGCACGCGATAGCCGGCGGCTTCGAGGACGTCCCGGAAGAGGTCGCGCACCATCGGCTCGTCCTCGACGAGAAGGATGGTCTCGTGTCCGGGCACGAGCGCCGGAATCGCGCCCGGACGCGGCGCCTCGGAAGCGGGCTCGGAGGCGCTCGGGAAGTAGAGGGTGAACGTGGTTCCCTCCCCGGGCGCGCTGGTGACGAAGACCTCTCCCTCGCTCTGTTTCACGATGCCATATACGGTCGAGAGGCCGAGACCCGTGCCTTCCCCGACGGCCTTGGTCGTGAAGAACGGCTCGAAGGCGCGCTCCAGGGTCGCGGCGTCCATGCCGCATCCGGTATCGCTGACGACCAGGCCGACGAACGAGCCGGAACGCGACGCTTCGAGGCGCCCGGCCTCCGGCACGCCGTCCCGGGAGACACCGGGCAATGCGCCCGGAAGGGCGCCTGACGCGACATCGAGCGTGCGGAGCGCCAGGCGGCCGCCCGACGGCATCGCGTCGCGCGCGTTCACGACGAGGTTGATCACGACCTGCTCGACCTGGCCGGCGTCGGCCCGGATCCAGGGCCGCTCGGCGCCCAGCTGGGCGACCATCGTGACGTCCTCGCCGATCAGCCGCTTCAGCATCGGCTCCATCTCGCGAACGATCTGGTTCAGATCCACCGCGCGGAGCTGGAGCACCTGCTTCCTGCTGAAGGCGAGGAGCTGCCGGGTCAGCGTGGCCGCGCGATTCGCGGCGTGCTCGACCGCGTCGATCTCCAGGCACATCTCGCCGGAGGAGCCGGCACGGTCGCGCAGGAATTTCAGATGTCCGAACATCGCGGTGAGGAGATTGTTGAAGTCGTGGGCCACGCCGCCGGCCAGGCTTCCCACCGCTTCGAGTCGCTGGGCGTGCCGGAGCTTCTCCTCGCTCTCCTGGAGCGCGCGCTCCGCCCTGCGCCGCTCGGTGATGTCGGTCGCGACCCCGATCACCCCCAGGATCGCACCCTCGGCATTCCGGAGCGGGACGTAGTAGGCGTCGTAAGCGAGGGGCCCGAGCTCGACGGAATCGGTCACGGTCTCGCCCGCGAGCGCCCGGTGGATGCACGCTTCGATGCTCGGTGTATCGCGATAGAGATCGAACGCCGACTTCCCGACCACTTCTCCGGGCAGGAGCCCCATCGCCTCGAGACCCTTTCCTTCCGACAGGGTGAAAACCCCGTCGCGATCCACGGCGAAGAGGACGATCGGCGCGCCGGAGATGACGGTCTGGATGCGGTCCTTCGCGCGCCGAACGACCTCGAGGTTCGTGAGGTCCTGGATCTGGCCCAGGACCTCGAAGGCCCGGCCGTCCGGCCCCTTGATCGGAAGCGCCGTCAGGTACAGCTCGCGTCCATCCGGAGCGTGCACCTCGCGGTGGACGGCCGCGTTCGATTCGAACGCCCGTCGCACGGGGCAGCCCGCGCACGTTCCCGGCTCGGTGAGACCGAGCCTGCCGCACAGGTCGACGCAGGGACGTCCGGTCCAGCCCTGGTCGGACTCGTTGCCGAAGAGCTGAGCCATGGCCTTGTTGTGCCAGGTGACCGCGTGTGACGCGTCGGTGACGAACGCGCAGGTGTCGCTCTGGTTCGCGACGGCAGCGAACTTCTGGCGCTCCCGGTCGAGGATGCGGAGCTGCGCGTCGAGCGTCTTGAACCAGCGCTCGTACTGCTCCTGTCGCGCGCGGTGGTAGTCGGCGTCGCGGAGGGAAGCGGCCCTGGCGACGAGGATGTCCAGGATCGACGCCGCGATTCCGGCCTGCGGAGCCTCGCCGCCCGTTCGACCGGACGCGTGGTCCTCCGCACCGGCGCGGGCCCCGCACACCCAGGCGAGCGTCGCGCGCGCGTTCCCGGCCGAGGGAACCGTCCGGCGCGTCACGGCGGCCCCGCTCGGGCCGAAATGACGGGGATCGGCGTGCGGACCCTCGAGCGCGGCGCGCTGGAAGCGCGCCCGCCGCTCCAGATCGCGCGCGCTCTCGTCGGACGCCCACGCCTCGGCCGCGATTCCGTCGTCGGTGAGGAGGAAGAGGGCCGACGGAACGCCGCCCGCGGCGGCGGCGAGGAGATCGGCGCCGCGGCGAAGCGCCGCGATCAGGTCCGTCTCGCCCCACAGTTCCGCAAGCTGCCGCACGATCCGGCTCGCGGCGTCGGGCGGTTGCGGGGGCGAGCTCATCCGGTCAGGCCGGCGTGCGCCGGGGCGAGGCCTTCGCGGCGTACGCCTTGGCGAGCCAGTCGGCGACCCGCTGCACGCCGCCGACGGCGCTCTCGTCGAAGGCCGCGACGCGGTGGCTGTCGATGTCGATCTGGCCGTAGATCGTGTCGCCGTCCCGGATGAGAACGACCAGCTCGGAGCGGGTCTCGGTGCTGCAGGCGAGGTAGTTCGTGATCTCGCGCACGTCGGGGACGTTCATGTTGCGCCGCTCGGCGACCGCCGTGCCGCAGACGCCGTTCCCCACTCCGATGAAGACGTGGTCGGTCGGGGCGCCGACGAACGGCCCCAGCCGCAGCATGTTGTCCTCGAACAGCTCGTAGACGCCCGTCCAGTGGAAGCGCGGGTCGGTCTCGTGGAGCCCGCGCACCGCCTCCTCCAGCAGGCGCTCGAGCGGAGCGCCTTCCTTGGAGAGCTGGTCCAAGCGCGCGATCAGTTGGTCGACGGTCATGGTTTGGTCCTCGGATGCAGGGGAGTTTGCCGCGCTCCGCCGAGGCGGAGCGCGGCGAAGATGGATCGGCACGGAGC
>DASSLZ010000310.1:0-6969 GCA_035689165.1 Candidatus Eiseniibacteriota bacterium
CGACGTCATCAACCTCTCCTCGAACAACTATCTCGGATTGACGACCCACCCCAAGCTCCGCGAGGCCGCGATCGGCGCCGTGAAGGAGCTGGGGGCGGGAAGCGGCTCGGTGCGGACCATCGCCGGCACCATGGACATCCACATGGAGCTGGAGCGGAAGATCGCCGCCTTCAAGAAGACCGAGGCGGCCGTCGTCTTCCAGAGCGGCTTCACCGCGAACGCGGGGACGGTGTCCTCGATCCTGGGCAAAGAGGACCTGATCCTCTCCGACGAGCTGAACCACGCGAGCATCATCGACGGGGCGCGCCTCTCGCGCGCCACGATCAAGGTCTTCCCGCATCGCGACACGGACGCGCTCCGGAAGCTGCTCGAGGAGACGACGGAGTGGAAGCGGCGCTTGGTGATCACGGACGGCGTCTTCAGCATGGACGGCGACATCGCTCCCCTGCCGGCGATCGCGGCGCTCGCCAAGGAGCACGGCGCCATCACGATGGTGGACGACGCCCACTCGAGCGGCGTGCTCGGGAAGAACGGCCGGGGCACCATCGACCACTACGGCATCCACGGCCAGGTGGACATCCAGGTCGGGACCCTCTCCAAGGCGATCGGCGTTCTCGGCGGCTACGTCTGCGGCTCGAAGAGCCTGATCGAATACCTCTATCACCGCGCCCGCCCCTTCCTGTTCAGCACGTCGCACCCGCCCGCCGTTGCGGCGGCGTGCATCGCCGCGTTCGAGGTGCTGGAGCAGGAGCCGGAGCGGATCGAGCGTCTCTGGTCCAATACGAGGCGCTTCAAGGCGGGGCTCGAGCGGCTGGGGTTCGACACCGGGATCAGCGAGACGCCGATCACGCCGATCATCGTCGGCGAGGCGGATCGCGCGATGAAGCTCTCGGACCTGGCGTTCGAGCGCGGGGTGTTCGCGCAGGGCATCGGCTATCCGACGGTGGCGAAGGGAAGGGCGCGGCTCCGGACGATCGTGACCGCGACCCACACCGAGGAGGAGCTGGATCGGGCGCTCGAGGTCCTGGGCGACGCCGCGCGGAGCCTCGGGATCCTCTCCTGAAGGTCGGGGCAGGCCCGCTCTACGTCCGCCTGCCGAACTGGCTCGGCGACCTGATCCTGGCCTGGCCGGTCGTCGCGGCCGCCGCGGAGCGGGGCGCGATCTTCGCGGGCCGCCCCGCGTTCGAGCCTCTCGTCCTGGCGCGGGCTCCCGGCGCGCGCTATCTCACGGCGGCGCGCACGCGCCGGCTCGCGCTCGCGCGCGAGCTGCGCGCGCTCGAGCCGGGAGCGGCCCTCCTCCTGCCCGATTCCTTCTCCTCGGCCCTCGTCGCCGCGCTCGCGCGCATTCCGCGCCGGATCGGCTATGACGCCGAATGGCGCGGGTTCCTGCTCACGGTGCGCGTCCCGCGTGCAGGAAGGGCCCGCACCGCGCCGCGCACGGCCGAGTATCGCGTGCTGGCCGAGGCCGCGGGACTGTCGGTTCCGCCCGGGGAGCCTTCGCTCGCGGCGGCTTCCGGCGAGCGGGCGCTGGGCCTGGCCCGCCTCGAGGCCGCCGGGCTTGGGACCGGTCCGGTGCTCGTGCTGGCGCCGGGGGCCGCGTACGGTCCCGCGAAGCAGTGGGGGCCGGAGCGCTTCGCCGCGGTCGGCGCGCATGTCGCGCGGACGAGGGGAGCGGCGCTCGCGATCGTGGGCGCGGGAGGCGACGCCGCGCCCGCGGGGGAAACCGCGCGTCTCGCCGCCGCCGCGGGGGCGCGCGTCGCGAACCTCGCCGGCGCGACCTCGATCCCCGAGCTGGTCGGGATCCTGGACGCCGCGCTCGCGGTGGTCTCGAACGATTCCGGGGTCATGCACCTCGCGGCCGCGCTCGGCCGTCCCACGGTCGGGGTCTTCGGCTCGACCAGCCCCGTCTGGACGGCGTCGGCGGCGCCGTGGGTGACCAGCCTGTACGCCGAATACCCCTGCTCCCCCTGCTTCCGGCGGACGTGTCCGATCGGATACGGCTGTCTCCGCTCGATCGAAGCGGAGCAGGGAACGAACGCGCTGGAGCGGCTGCTGGGAAGGGAGAAGGAGTAGCGGGCTACCGGGGCGAACGCGAGTAGGTCTTACCGTCGGACTTGTAGAGGTACCGTCTCGACACCGCCTGCACCGTGCTCGCCGAGACCAGCCCGGCGCGCGCCAGGGTCGCCAGCTCTCCGGGATACTTTCCGCGCATCGTACGGTAGGTCTCGAGGGCCAGCGTGACGCGAGCCGCGTCATCCACGCCCGCGATCGCCGGCGGCGCCCACGGCGCGGGCGTGGCGGAGCGCTGGACCGGCGCGAGCAGGGCGGGCGATCCGTAGACTCCGAGTCCCAGGGAGAGCGCGAGCACTAGGGTCCCGATCGCGAGCGCCAGGGCTCCGCGCGGCTGGGCGGCCCGCGGCGCGGTCGCCGAGGGCATCGGCGTGACCTTGGGCGGCGCGGCGCTCAGCGAGATCTCCACCACCCCCTGCTCGAGCAAGTGATGGAGCGCCTCGTACACCTCGAAGTCCACCAGCTTCGATTGCGCCATGATGTCGCGGATCGGACGGAGCCCGTCGATCAGCGGCAGCACCCGCCGCTCGGCCTCGGTCATCTCCTTCGGCGGCACGGCCAGCGCTTTGGGACGGAGCACCATGGCCGTGGAGGAGAGCTCCTCCTTGTAGCGCGCCATCTCGTCGATGCGGCGCATCGACTCCATCAGGAGCCCTTCGGTGTTCAGCCGCACGTTCACCGCGAACTTGGGAACCGTGCGCGAGTCGCCCGAGAAGTGGTAGGTCCCGGTCTTCCAGGTGAGGAGCTGATGCAGGGTGTCCTGGATCTGCTCTTCCACCGCGTGCGACAGCTGCTCGCTGGTGAGGTAGTTGCCGCTCAGCAGGATGTCGGTCAGCTCGCGGCGGCTCTCGTTCTCGATCGTCTCGACCTGCCGCAGCTGCGGATCGGTCAGGCGGCCCGTCTTGACCAGGAAGGGTTTCAGCGGATCCTTCGCGTTCCGCCGGCGGTCCCGCGTCGAGACGACCTTGCCTCCCTCGAAGAAGATGACGCCCACCTCGTCCCCGGCCGTCAGCTTGAGGACGCCCGACTTCTGCTGCACCGCGATGAGCTGGAGGATCTCGGGAAGGCTGAAATCGTCGAGATTGCCCTGGAGCGCCATCGGTCAGCTCCGTCCCGCGCCGGCCCGCCGTCCCGACCCGCCGCGCGCCGTCTTTGGCTCGCCCGGCGTCAGGCGCTCCACCGTCGCGGTGGTGGTGGCGAAGTATCGGGAGACCGTGATCGCGTAGGTGAGAAGGAAGAGGAGAAGGAGCGGCGCCCGCTTCGCCCAGTCGCTGCCCGGGATCGGCGAGACGTCGAGCGAAGGAACCAGGGCTCCGTTCTGGATGACGAGCAGTCCCGCCGCGGTCATCACGAGGAGCGCGAAGAACCCCGTGAGGGTCGCTCCGCGCAGCATCTGGCCGCCGCCCGGGAGCAGGAAGGTGAGCACCGCCTGGCCGATCGTGCGCCGGCGCGCGGCGGAGCGGTCGCGCCGCGTGAGCAGGAGCCGCGTGAACTCCATCGACTTCAGATCCTTCACGGTGCGGAAGCAGTCGTTGCAGAAGGCGCGCTGCTGCATCCGGTGGACGCAGCGGCGGCAGACGATCTTCTGGCAGTTGGAGCAGTGGAGGGTCGCCAGGCTGCGCCCGAGCACCTGTCCGATCCCGGCGAAGATGAGGAAGAGCGCCGGCAGGAAGACCAGCGCGAAGGGCGCCGGGGGCGTGAGCGAGAGGGCGAACTTGAGGTACCGGCTCTGCTCGATCGTCGCCGGACCCCGGAGATGCCCGGTGCGCGCGGCCAGGTCCCAGAGCGTCTGAACCGGCGGCCGGGCGTCCATGACCGTGCGATTCAGCTGGGGCGCTCCCATCCTCGTGAAGTCCCGTACCCGGTCGAACGCCAGCGCCGAGGCCCGCGACTGCTCGCGGCTCGCTTCGGCGAAGAGGAGCTGCTTCGTATAGACCTGCGCCAGGTTGTAGTGCGGCTCGACGGCGCCGGGATCGGCGGCGGCGCCCGACTCGTAGAGCTGGCGCGCCCGCGCGTAGTCCTCGCGGGCGAAATAGACGTTGCCCAAGCCGGTCAGGATCCAGGGGCTGTTCGGCCGGAGCACCGCGGCCAGCGTCAGCTGCTCGGCCGCCCCGTCCAGGTCGCCCGCGCGGCGCCGGAGCGTTCCGAGCGCGAAGGGGAAGAGCGCCTCGTTCGCGTCCCGCGCTTCCCACGCCTGGATCGCGCGCGCCACGTCGGGGTCGTATCCCGAGGAGAGCGCCCGGTCCACGAGCAGGCTGGGCTCGTCCAGCCGCGGCGCGCCGGCCCACGGGGCGACGGAGCCGCTCCAGCCGGCCAGCGCCAGCGCCGAGGCGACGAAGAGGAGCACGAGCAGCGCTTCGCGCTTGCCGAGCCGGAAGGAGACGAGCCCCGCGAAGACGGTCGCCGTGGCCGCCGCGCCGAGTCCCCAGAGCGCGGGGGCGATCGCGATCAGGCCCGCGCCGAAGCCTCCCAGGCGGCTGCCGCGCGCGCCGAGCGATTCCGCGACGACGTGCACGAGGTGGGGAAGATGGCGGAAGACGATGCCGACCACGGCGAGGAGGAGGCTCAGCATCCAGACCACGACCAGCGCGGTGACCGCGTTCGCCAGGAGATGACGCTGCCAGGGGTAGCTGCGCCCCAGGATCCGGAACGCCTCGGCCGCTTCGCCGACCGCGCGTCCCGGCTCCGACGTCACGAGGAGCCGCGCGATGGTGAAGTGCGGGTCAGGATAGTCGGGATCGAACAGGGAGGCGGCTTCGAGGAGGCGGATCGCCTCGGGCCGGGCGCCGGCGGCGCTTCGCTCGAGCGCTTCGCGATAGCAGGCCTGTGCCATCGGCAGGTCCCGCGCGACGCCCCGGTCGTACTTCGTCTCGAGGGCGGCCGCGATGGCGGCGTCGTCGAGCGGCGCGGCGATGGCGCGCGGCGCGAGCGGGAACGCGCACGCGAGGCACGCGAGGATCGCGACGACCGCGAGTTGGCGGGGGGCTGGCGCCACGGGCCGCACGTTAGGCTCCGGCCCGGCGACGGTCAAGGGAAATGTCCCCCGCGCATGCTATCCTGACCGCTCGTTCACCCCCGAACCACCATTCGCGCATTCCGGAGGAGTCGCATGAGTCGCGAGGGGACGCGCATCGAGGCGCTGCCGTCGAAGATCGGCCAGCAGGTCACGCTGGAAGGCTGGCTGATGAACCGCCGCTCCAGCGGCAAGATCGAGTTCCTGCAAGTCCGGGACGGAAGCGGCGTCGTCCAGTGCGTGGCCGTCCGCTCCGACCTGCCCGAAGAGACCTTCGCGCGCTGTGCTTCGGCCACCCAGGAGAGCGCGGTCCGCGTGAAGGGGGTCGTCCGCGAGGACAAGCGCGCGCCGAGCGGCGTGGAGCTCACGCTCACCGATCTCGAGATCGTGGCGCCGAGCAAGGACTATCCGATCACGCCGAAGGAGCACGGAACGCCCTTCCTCCTCGACCATCGCCACCTCTGGATCCGCTCGCAGCGCCAGCACGCCATTCTCCGGATCCGCCACACCGTGGTGGACGCCTGTCGCGACTTCCTGAACCGGGACGGATTCATTCTCGCCGACGCGCCGATCTTCACCCCCAACGCCTGCGAGGGAACGACGACCCTGTTCGAGACCGACTACTTCGGCGAGAAGGCGTACCTCACGCAGAGCGGACAGCTCTACAACGAGGCCACCGCCATGGCGCTGGGGAAGACCTACTGCTTCGGGCCCACGTTCCGGGCCGAAAAGTCCAAGACCCGCCGCCATCTGATCGAGTTCTGGATGGTGGAACCGGAGGTGGCCTACGCCACCCTGGACGACGTCATGGATCTGATCGAGCGCTTCGTGACGTCGGTCGTGGAGCGGGTGCTGACCGATCGGAAGACGGAGCTCCGCGTTCTGGAGCGCGATACCGCGCCCCTCGAGCGGGTGAAGCCCCCTTTTCCGCGGATCGCCTACGACGAGGCGGCCCAGATTCTGGTGAAGAAGGGGCTGCCGTTCGAAACGGGGAACGACTTCGGCGGCACCGACGAGACGGTGCTCACCGAGGGGTTCGACCGCCCCTTCTTCGTGCATCGGTTCCCGGCGGCCGTGAAAGCGTTCTACATGAAGCGCGATCCCCGGGACGAACGCCTGTCGCTTTCCTGCGACCTGCTCGCGCCGGAGGGGTACGGGGAGATCGTGGGCGGCGGGGAGCGCGAGGACGACATCGAGAAGCTCGCCGGCCGGGTCGCCGAGCACGGGCTTCCGGAGGAGGCCTTCCGCTGGTACCTGGACCTGCGGCGCTACGGCTCGGTCCCGCACGCGGGATTCGGGATGGGGATCGAGAGAGCCCTGACATGGATCTGCGGCATCGACCACGTCCGGGAGACGATTCCCTTCCCGAGGATGCTCCATCGGCTGAAGCCCTGAGCCGGCGGGCGGGTGTCGGGAACGGGGCGCCGGAATGCTATAATTAGGAAGGTCGCTCCCGTCCCATCCCGCTCTGCACCGTCGGAGACCTCTTGCGCCGGCTCCTCGCCCTGCTCCTGGTCGCGCTCGCGTCAGTCCCTTCGCTGGCCGCGCGCCCCCCGGAGGTCCGGGCCGCCGACGGCCGCGCGATCTACCGGATCGTCCCGCCGAAGGGCGGCGCGGCCCGATTGCTGGGGCTGGGCTTCGATCCGGCCGGCTACGGCCCCGGCTCCTCCCTCGATTTCATCCTGACCCCCGAAGAAGCGGCGCGGGCGCGCTCGCTGGGTTTCACGCCGGTCGCGCTGTCCACGCGCGGGGGACCGCTGGCCGCGCCGGCGGCGCCCGGACTGGGCGCCTACCACACGTACGGCGAGGCGTTGTCCGAGATGGCGTCCTACGCCTCGGCCCACCCCTCGATCGCGCGGCTCGACACGCTGGGCCTGAGCCTCGAG
>DASSLZ010000311.1:0-8282 GCA_035689165.1 Candidatus Eiseniibacteriota bacterium
GTCCTTCGACGCCTCGCCCCTCGGCCCCGCGCCCTTCGCCCGCGGAGGAGTCCCCGAAGAGATCCAGGGATTCGTCGCTCACGGGGCGGGCACCACCGTGAGGAGCACGGTCCGCGTGCGCGGGCCGTCGAACTCGCAGAGGAAGATCTCCTGCCAGCGCCCCAACTCGATCTCCCCCGCGCGGAGCGGAATCATCACCGAGGATCCCGTCAGGATCGTCTTCACGTGCGCGGCCGCGTTGCCTTCGGCGTGGCGATAGTCGGCCTTCCAGGGCACGAGCCGCTCCAGGACGCGTCCGACGTCGTCCATCACGTCGGGGTCATATCCCTCGTTCACGCAGATGCCAGCCGTCGTGTGCGGGACGCTCACGATCAGGAGGCCGTTCTGTCCCTCCAGCAACGATCCCGCTTCCTCGCGGATCCGCGCGGCGAGAGGCACGAACTGCGTCCGCTCGCCCGTCTCGACACGAAGCCTCCTTCCAGCGGACATGCGCTCTAGGGCCCTCCGGCGGCGCCGTGGGCGGGGTCCGTCGGCGGCGGGATCTCGGTGAAGGGAACGTCCACGACGTCGCTGCGGTCGATCGGGGGGATGCTGCCCGGGGCGTGGCCACGGCGCGCGCGGGGCGGGCGCGATCCGCCCACGTTGCCCGGCCCCGGTCCGCGGTCGTTTCCTGGCGCGCCAAAGCTCCCACGGCGTGAGCCCCCGAAGAGACGGCCCAGGAAGAAGAGCAGGAGCGTGAACCAGAGGCGGAGGATCAAGCGGAACATGGATGCGACTCCAGGCCGGGCCCGCGGTACCGGGAAGCCCGGCGTCCCGGCCCCGGGGGCCGGAAGCTATCGTCCGGCGGGAACGCGGACCAGCGGCAGCGCCCGCTCGGTCAGCTCGGCGAGCGGGAGCCGGTTCAGGTCGGGCACCGTCTGGAAGATCCGGATGCGGCGCTCGACCAGCTGGTCTTCGCGCTTGGCGGCGAAGAACGTCCCCTTGTTCGTGAGCACGTCGCGCTCGAAGAACGTCGGGAGCGGGTAGTGACGGCGCTCCTGCGCGGGGATGTGGTTCTCGAGCAGGTAACGGCGCTCCTTCACCTCTTCGGGAGGCATCGGCTCGTCGGCTGGTAGGGGCGTCAGCACCTGGTAGTCGCGCAGTGCCAGGAACTCGGTCCAGACGTCGAGGCTGGCCACGCCGCCATTGGGCGTCGTGTGGAACGTGAAGAAGGGACTGATCTCCCGCGACAGGCCGGTGTCCTCGCCCAGGATCAGCGCGAGCCGGGTCAGGCGGGAGAGCCCGCAGATTCCGCGCACCTCGGGGACGGCCCGGGTGTCGGAGAACCAGTAGAGCAGCGCGAGAAAGTCCGCCCGGCTGAGCGGACCGCGCGCCGAGATGTCGGCTTGCGGGATTCCGGTGCTCACGTACGCCCCTCCTCTAGCTCGATGCGCGCGCCCGCGGCGGCCCCACGTCGATGTTGCCGTTCGTGGTCTGCAGCTCGATCCGGACGCCACCGCCCCCGATCGTACCCCGAATCCTCTTCGAGTTGATCGTCCCTTGAGTCGTAAGCTTGTAATTGATGTTCACGCGCCCGTTTGTGGTCTCCGCCTCCAGTTCGGCGTGAAGGTCGCGCGGAAGCGCAAGCTCGATATTTCCGTTCGTCGTGGTCATCTCCATCCGGCCGCGATCGGGCAGCGCCGCCATCTCGGCCGCGATGCTCCCGTTCGTGGTCGAAGCGTTCGTCGCCCCCTCGATCCGGGCGAGGCGAACCTCTCCGTTCCTCGTGCTCGCCACGAGCGTTCCCCGAACGCCGGCCACGTCCACGTCGCCGTTGTTCGTGGCCACCGCGACCCTCCCCTGCACCGCGCGCACGCGGATCGCCCCGTTCGAGGTGTTCAGGTCGAGCGAAGCCTGTCGCGGCACCTGAAGGTAGTAGTGGATGTTCATCGACTGCACGCCATGGCCGATCAGGTCCCAGAAGCCCACCACCTTCTGCTTCCTCGGAAAGACGCTCTCGATCCGGATCTCCCCTGGATGCACGGCGACGTCGGCCTTGAGCTCGCGCAAGAGGGCCTTCGCCATCTCGTCAGTGCTGGCGCGCACCTCGCGTGTGATCTGCACCCGGACGTCCGAGCGGTCCCAGGCTTCGACGACGATCCGGCCGTTCGTGCTCTCGATGACGATGTCGCCGCCGGCCGCGAACGGGAACACCTTCTCGCTCACGTTGCGCAGGTGCGCGGCGCCCGCCGGCGACGCGATCGCAAGCGCCGCCAGGGCGCAGGCGCCCAACCCCGCGGCCGCGAACTTCATCCTGGATCTCATGGCCACCCTCCTGGACCGGTCCGAACGCTGGAACTCCGCATTCTCTTTACGGATCGGACCTTCGGAAGGTTCCGCTTTCAACGCTGAGCGAGTCTTCACGACCCCACGCTCAGATGCTGAAACGGATATTCACGACATCGCCGTCCCGGACTCTATAGTCTCGCCCCTCCGTCCGCAAGAGGCCCTGCTCGCGCGCTTTAGGCATCCCGCCGAGCTTGGCCAGGTCGTCGTAGGCGATCACTTCGGCCCGGATGAACCCGCGCTCCAGGTCGCTGTGGATGGCGCCGGCCGCCTCGGGGGCCAGGGAGCCGTCCCGGACCGTCCAGGCCCGGACCTCGTCGGGACCCACCGTGAAGAAGGAGATGAGCCCGAGCGTGGCGTACGAAAGGCGGATCATCCGCGTCAGTCCCGGCTCCTGGATGCCCAGTACGGCCATGAACTCGCTGGCGTCCTCGTCGGAAAGCTGGACCAGCTCCGCCTCGGTCTTGGCGGAAAGGGCGATCACCGGGGGCGCCTCGGCGCCGAAGCGCGAGGCGACCGGCGCGACGAGCGACGCCTCCCCCTCCTTCAGCCGCGCGTCGTCCGCGTTCACCACGACGATCCAAGGCCGCATGCTGAGCAGCTGGAATCCGCGAAGCGCGCGCTCGCCGGCCTTGGAGAGCCCGGCCATGCGGGCAGGGCGTTCGCTCTCGAGCGCCGCGCGCACCGCTTTCAGCGCGTCGTACTCGTTCGGATCCTCGGGCTTCTTCCCCACCTTGACCGCCTTCTCGATCCGCTCCAGCCGCCGCTCCACCAAGGCCAGGTCCTCCAGGATCAGCTCGCTCAGAAGCCACCCCGCGTCGCGCGCGGGGTCCACGCTTCCCTGGAAGTGCGGGACGGCCGGATCGTCGAAGGCGCGGAGGACGAGCACGAAGGCGTCCACGTCCCGGAGCGCGGCGAGCGCCGCTAGCGCGCCGCGCTCGGCGCGCCCCGTCTCCAGCGGCGGCGCGTCCACGTAGTCGACCTTGGCCGGCGTGAACTTCTTCGGCTGGTACATCTCGCGGAGGTGCTCGAGGCGGGCGTCCGGCACCCGGACCGAACCCAGGTGCACCGTCTCGCCGCGCGCGGAGCCGGCCTGGGCCTGTCCGCGCGTGAGCGCGGCGAAGAGCGTGGTCTTCCCGCTCTGGGGCGGACCCAGGATTCCGAGCTTCATGGGTTCAGGGTGTGGGTGGCGCCCCGGTGGGGATCGGCCGGGTCAGGCGCCTTCGCCGCGCTGGATCTTGACGCTGAGCGTGTCGGCCTGTTCCCTGGCCCACGCCGCGTCCTCGTCCGTCGGGAAGCGCTTCGCGTAGTCGAGGTAGATCGTCCGCGCCTGGGCCAGCTTCATGTCGCGGCGCAGAGCGCCGGCCTTTTCCAGAATGGCGGACTTGTACATGTCGGAGTCGGGGTAGCGGTCGATGATCTGCTGGGCATACCGGGCGTCCTGACCGTAGTCCTTGTCCTTGCGGCTCATTCTCGCGAGGCTGTAGAGCGCGTCGTCCACCAGGCCCGACCGGTTACTGGGGTCCATGGCGACGAGCTTCTTGTAGCGCATTCGCGCCTCGTCGTAGAGGCCGTGGTAGAGATACCGCTCCGCCAGCCGGCCCACGTAACCTGGATCCTTGCCGCTGTCCGGCTCCATGGCCGCGTACGACGCGAGCGTGTTGCGTCCGGCCAGGTAGTCCTCCACCTGGTCCATGAAGGGGCGCGCACGGTAATACCCGACCACGCGATCGAGCTCGGTCCCGTCCTTCTTCAGGACCATGATCGTGGGATAGCTCTTCACGCGATAGTGAGCCGCGGTGACGGTGTCCTTCTCCGCGTTCAGCTTCACCATCGTGAAGCGCTTCGAGTATTGGATGAACCGGGGATCAGTGTAGGTAGACTCTTCCAGAGCCTTACACCACTGTCACCAGTCGGTATAAAAGTCCAGGAGAATGGGCCGGCCGGTCTTCCCGGCGTCGGCGAGCGCCGCGTCGTAGGACGTGAACCACGCGATCGACTGCGGCGCTGCCGCCTCGTGCTTCTGCTGGGCGCACCCGATCGCGAGCGTCAACGCGAACGCTCCCGCCATTCCCCAGCCCTTCAGGGCGCTGGTCTTCATGAGCCTCCTTCGCGATCGGCTCCAGGACGGAGCCGAAGGTGAATCCCGATCATCGGTTCCGCCTCCCCGGGTTGTCAAGGTATCATCGGGTGTCACCCCTAAAGGAGGCGGGCATGAGCGCGTGTCATTTCTGCGGGACGTCCCTCGATCCGAAGATGCGGATCGTCAAGGACACGGTTTGCCCCAGCTGCGGGCGCGACCTGCACGCCTGCGTCCAGTGCCGCCACTACGACCGGAACGCCCACAACCAGTGCCGCGAGCCGCAGGCCGAGTGGGTCACCGACCGGGAGCGCCGCAACTTTTGCGACTACTACGCCCTGAATCCTGTGGGCGGAAAGGGTGCCGGCGTGCCCGATCGCGAGAAGGCGGCCCGCTCCAAGCTGGACAGCTTCTTTGCCCCCGGACCGGCCAAGCCCGGCCCGGCCGAAGCCCGCTCCAAGCTCGATTCCCTCTTCAAGCCCGCCCCCGGCAAGGACCCGGAGCCCGACGACGAATGAAGAAAATCGACGTTCTCGTGTTCGGCCCCCATCCCGACGACGCGGAGATCGGAGCCGGAGGCCTCCTGCTGAAGATGAAGGCGCTCGGCCACACCACCGGAATCATCGACATGACCCGCGGCGAGATGGGCTGGGGCACGCCCGAGCAGCGCGGCGCCGAATGCGACGAGGCGTGCCAGATCTTGAAGCTCGACGTCCGCGAGAACCTGGACATGGGCGACCACCGGATCGAGGACACCTTCGAGAATCGCTGCACGGTCGCCGCGGTCATCCGGAAGCACCGTCCCGATCTGATCTTTGCGCCGCACTACGCCATCCCGCCCGGGCGGGGGCTGGGCCACAACGACCATTTCAAGACCGGCATCCTCATCGCGCAGGGCCACAACCTCGCCCATTTGCGCAAGGCGCCGCTCTCCGGCGAGCCGCACCAGGCCAAGGCGATCTTCTACTACTTCCTCCCGCCCGGCGTGCGTCCCACCATCGTCGTGGACGTGACCCCGTACTTCGAGGACTGGATGCGCGCGCTCTCCTGCCACAAGACGCAATTCTCCAATCCCGACAAGCCGAAGCCGAAGGGGGAGCAGTTCTCCGTCGTCGAGCGGGTGGAGACGATCGCGAAGAGCAACGCGTGGCTGATCGGCGGGAAGTACGCCCAGACGTTCTATTCGGACGCGCCCCTCAAGATCGGCGATCCGATGCACCTGGTGCAGGAGATCGAGCCCAGGCCGTGAGGAGGATCTGAGTTAGGGCTTGGCGTTCGTCCCTTTTTCGAGCGCCAGTCCCAGCTCGGCCTGCGCCGGATCCAGCACCACGACGTCGCCGGACCTCAACTGCTCCATCGCGCGCTCGGCCGAGCGGCGATCCTCGGGGCGATGCTTGAGCTGCCAGAGACGGAAGAAGAGCCATCCCGCATCGAGGTTTCCCTGCTCCGGCTTCTCCCCCGCCGCCAGGCGGCCGATGGCCTGTGAATCGCGCGGCGCATAACGGAATCCCCCTGCTACCGGATCCTCGAGGTGCGTCCGGATCCAGACCGCGATCGATTCCGCGCGCGCCAGGTGACGAGGCTCCTTGGTGGCGGCGTAGGCCTCGAGATAGGCGAGCCCGGCGGCGGCCTGGTCCATGAGCCGCCCCGGCACGGCCACCCGCCCCTCGCGCCATTCGTGGTAGAGCGATCCGTCCGGCGCGCGCTGCGCGGTCCATAGCCGGTCCAGCGCCTTCACCGCCCGCGCGACCGGCGCGCCCTTCCAGATGCCCGCGGCCGCTCCATGCAACACAGCCGCCGCCATGCGCGCGTTCTGCTCGGCGTACAGCGACGAGTCGATCGCGGGCAAGCCCTGCTTGCGCCGGAGCGCGTCGGACAGGCCGTAGTAGACGTCACCTCCGAGCATGCGTTCGCCGCGGTCGGGTTCGCCGGAGTCGTGGCCGGGTCCGCCGCCGTCTCGGCCGGGTCCGCCGGCGTCGCGGTCTTGCGAGGGTCTGTGGCCCTGATGGAGCACAACGTCCGCCGCCTGGCTGCCGTACCACCCGCCCGGGCGCGGCGCCCAGAGCCACGTGGCGGCGTAGGCCTCGGTGCGACGCGCGGCGTCGCGATACCGCGTGCCGCCCCCCTGCTCCACCGCCCCGACCAGCGCCGCGGTCGCGCGCGCATTCACGTCGAGAAGCTTCTCGGTCCGCGGCCTTTTCCAGTCCTCGTCGCCCGCGATCCGGAAGAAGCCGCCCCAGGTCGTGTCCTCGAGATGGAGCGCGGCGTCGAGCACGCGCAGGCCCAGCGAGCGGAGCGCGCGATCGCCGCGCGCCGCCGAGGCCGAGAGAAGAAAGTGCACAGCCTCGAACTGTGGCTGCTTCGGCGACCCCTCGATGCCGCCGTGCACATGGTCCTCGGCCTCGCGCAGGGCGGCCAGGTTCCGGTCCACCCAGTCCTCCAGCGTCATGTCGGGCGGAACCAGAGGCTCGCTCTTCCAGGTGTGCTCGATGCGCCGCGCCGACTCGCCGGCGCGGAACTCGATCTCGCTCCGGTTCTGCCGGTAGAGGTCGCCCACCCGCTCCAGCATCTGCCGTAGGGGTTGCGGCGCGACGACCGATTGCGCCATGAGCACCTGGCCGTCGTGGCTGAGCACGGCCGTGGTCGGCCATCCCCCGGAGAGATAGCGGTCGGCGATGTCAGGCCTGCGATCGGCGTCCACGCGAACGGGGATGAAGCCCTGGTCCACGACCCGCACGACAGACGTGTCGGTCCAGGTCTCGAAATCCATCTGACGTCCCGAGCGCGACCAGGAGGCGGCGATATGCAGGAGGACCAGCTTCTTCTCGGCGCGCGCTTCCTCGAACGCGGCGCGGTCCCATGGGCGCCAGGCGATAACGCCCGCAGCGGTGTGGGCCGGCGCGGGCTGCGCTGGGGCGGATGGAGGCGTCGCGGATGGCGCTGCCGCGGATGGGGCTGCCGTCGACGGCGCGGCGGCGAGGGCGATCAGGAGAACCGCGAACGTCAGAAGCGGGATGCGGCCTTGGCGGTCTTGGCGGCGGTCTTCGCGGCGGCCTTGGCCTGCCGGCTGGCCTTGGAGCGCGCCTCGCGCTCGTTCAGGAACCGCTCCAGGTCCTTCTCGTCGCGCAGGAGGATCTTCTCGGCGGGGTCGGGACAATAGCGCTCGCAGTCGGCCGGGTCGTACACGCGGCAGACCTCCGGGCGATGCACGTAGTGGCTGCACCGGCCGTCCTTCAGCCAGTCGCAGGGCGTGTCGAACTGCACCATCCATGAGCCTTCCCAATCGCACAGGACGGAGACGTTCCGGTGGAGGAGGTACCATCGAATGTTATCGAAATCCCGGCGCGAGCGCGGCCGGTCGATGGGAATGGTAACGTAACGGCAGCAATGATCGCACCCCTCGCACGGATTCCCTTCCGGAAGCTGGAAGCAGCCGTTCGCCAGGAGCGGCAGGTTCAGCGCCGGCCGCGGCGGCCGCATCGGCCCGCGCCCCGGGCGCTGCTCTCCGTCGGCGTCCGGGTGGCCCGTCGCGTGCGGCTTTGCGCTATGTTCGTCGTCTCGTCCGCTCACGCCGCGCCCTCTCGTCCCCTGTCGGTGCCGAAGGTCGCAGCATAAGCGCAGGACTCCATGGAGGCAAACGGCGGGTGAAGAAATCGAACCGTCTGGTTGGCCGCCGCAACGAGGATGCCGTCGCGTGGGAAGCTCGAGCCCGCGAGGCATCGCCCCGCTCCTAGTCATTCCATCGGATACCGGCCGTTCGCTTCCCTGCGGGATACCGTTAGTACCAGTAGGCGGCGGAGAGACCTCCGCGTGCGTCTGGAAATCCCATCAAGGGGGACAGGTCATGAATCGGCGTTGGAGCTTTACGCCTAAGCTT
>DASSLZ010000312.1:0-4590 GCA_035689165.1 Candidatus Eiseniibacteriota bacterium
GGTCTCGTCGCCCTCGCGCCTCCAGGCGCCCTGCTGCGCGATCTCGAGGCCGGCGAGCGCGCGGGTGGCCGTCTCGGGGGCGACCGGAATGCCGAGAAGCCGGCTCAGGCGGTCCAGCCGGAGCGTGATCGCGCGGGGCTCGCCCTTGCCCGGCCACTGGTCCACGACCGCGTCCACGACGGTCCCCTCCGCCACCTCGGCGAGGAGCCGCGCGGTCGCGTCCAGCGCGAGCGCCACGCCGTCGGGATCCACGCCCTGGCCGAACCGGGTCGACGCGTCGGTCTCGACGCCCAGGGATCGCGCCGCTTCCTTCGTGAGGCCGGGATCGAACTGGGCCGATTCGAGCACCACCGACGTCGTCGCGTCGGTCACGCCCGAGTCGAGACCGCCCATGATGCCCGCGAGCGCCATCGGGATCGTGGCGTCGGCGATGACCTGCACGTGCGGGCCGAGGGCGACCTTCCGCCCGTCGAGCAGCGTGAGCGATTCGCCGCTTCGCGCGCGGCGCACACGGATCTCCCGTCCCCCGACCTTCGCGGCGTCGAACGCGTGGATCGGCTGGCCGTACTCGCGCAGCACGTAGTTCGTGACGTCGACGACGTTGTTGATGCTCCGGAATCCGGTCGCTTCCAGGCGGCGGCGGAGCCAGTCGGGCGAGGGGCCGATCCGCAGTTCCGTGACGACGCGCGCCATGTAGCGGGGGCAGTCCTTCGCGTTCTCGATCGTGACGCGCGGCAGGTCGCCCTTCCCCGTGGCACGGAGCGCCGGAGGATCCTTGAGCCGCTCCCCGCGCGCCGCGGCGACATCGCGCGCCAGGCCGCGCACCGCCATGCAGTCGGTCCGGTTCGAGGTGATCTCCACGTCGAGCACGGCATCCCCGGATCCGAGGAGGTCGGTGAGCGGCATGCCGACGACGGGCGATCCCGGGAGCACCCAGATCCCCTCCGACTCGGCGGAAAGGCCCAGCTCCTTCTCGGAGCAGATCATCCCCTCGGACTCGACGCCGCGGATCTTCGCCTTCTTGAGCTTGGTGCCGTCGGGAAGCTTGCTGCCGATCTGCGCCACCGCGACGCGCTGCCCGGCGGCGACGTTCGAAGCGCCGCAGACGATCGAGCGCACGGCGCCGCCCAGGTCCACCTTGCAGAGGCGCAGCCGGTCGGCATTGGGATGCGGCGCTACCTCGAGCACGTGCCCCACGACGATCGTGGGATCGTAGGCCGTTCCCTTCTCGAGGGACTCGACGGGGAGCCCGCGCGTGGCGAGCAGGTGCGCCAGCGCTTCCGGGGATTCCGGAAGGCCGGTCCAGTCGCCGAGCCAGCTCCAGGTGACTTTCATCGGGTTTCGCTCCGCATCGCGTTCAGGGTGTCGGGATCGCGCCTCAGAACTGCCGGAGGAAGCGCACGTCGCTCTCGAGGAACATCCGGATGTCGGGAACGCCGTGCCGCAGCATGACCAGGCGCTCGATGCCCGCGCCGAACGCCCAGCCCGTCCAGACTTCGGGGTCATAGCCGACCGCGCGGAAGACGTTCGGATGGACCATGCCCGCGCCCAGTACCTCCAGCCATCCGCCCGAGAGCGGGCCGCAGACGTTGCATCCCTTCCCGCCGCAGAAGAAGCAGCGGATGTCCACCGCGGCCCCCGGCTCGACGAACGGGTAGTACGAGGGCACGAAGCGGATCTCGGTGTCGCGGCCGAAGAACGCCTTCAGGAAGTGGTCGAGCGTGCCCTTGAGATCGGCGAGCGAAACGTTCCGGTCCACGTAGAGCCCCTCCACCTGGTGGAACTCCACCTGGTGGGTGGCGTCGATCGCCTCGTTCCGGTAGACGCGCCCCGGGCAGATGATGCGCACGGGGGGCGGGTTCGTCTCCATGGTGCGGATCTGGACCGGCGAGGTGTGCGGCCGGAGCAGGGCGCCGCTCTGGAGATAGAACGTGTCGGTCTCGTCCCGCGCGGGATGCCCCTCGGGCATGTTGAGGGCGGTGAAGCTGTGCCAGTCGTCCTCGACGTCGGGACCGGTCGCGACCGAGAAGCCGAGGCCCCCGAAGATCTGCTCGATCTCGCGGAAGACGGAGGTGATGAGGTGGCGGTGGCCGACCGGCGCGCGGCGTCCCGGCAGCGTCACGTCGCGCGCGGCGGCGGGAGCCTGGGCGGCGAGGCGCGCTTCGGTTTCGGCGAGCGCGGCCTCCAGCCGGACCCGCGTCGCGTTGGCGCGCGCGCCCACTTGGGCGCGCGCTTCGGGCGCGAGGTCTTTCAGTCCACGGAGAACCTGGGTGAGGTCGCTCTTCCGCCCCAGGTAGCGGACGCGCGCGGCTTCCAGCTCGGCCGCCGAGGCGGCCTCGCGGAGCGCGCGCTCCCCCTCCACGCCGAGCGCTTCGATCCGCTCCATCATCGGCACGGACTCGGAGACGGGCACGACGGGGTTAGGCTGCGGCTTGGGCTTGCTTGGCCACCTCGGCCAGGCGGGCGAAGGCAGCGGCGTCCCGGACGGCGAGGTCCGCGAGCACCTTGCGGTCGATTCCGACCTGAGCCACCTTCAGGCCCCGGATGAATTCGTTGTAGGAGAGGCCGTGGAGACGCGCGGCGGCGTTGATGCGCACGATCCACAGCCGTCGAAAGTCCCGCTTCTTCGCCCTCCGGTCCCGGAACGCGAACTGCATGCCGCGGAGCAGCGTTTCGCGCGCGGTCTGGTAGAGCTTGCGGCGTCCGCCCCGGTTCCCTTTCGCCGCGGTCAGGACCTTCCGGCGGCGCTTGCGACCCGGTACGACGGTTTTGGTGCGTGGCATCGTTCAGTTCCTCATCTTGTGGCCGATCCGTTCGGGATCAGCTGCCGTAGGGTAGAAGCTTCTGCATGTGGCGCTTCTCCGTCGGCTCGACGATCGCCGAGGAGTGGAGCCGGCGCTTCTGCTTGCGGGTCTTGAGACCCAGGTGGTGCCGCGAATAGGCGCGGGACCGCTTGATCTTGCCGGTGCCGGTGTGCTTGAAGCGCTTCGCCGTGGCCCGGCTGGTCTTCATCTTGGGCATTCGGACTCCTTCGTGGGTCTCGTGAACCGCTACGACTTCGGCTTCACTTCGGCCGGCGACGATGCCGACGCCGGTCTCGGCGCGGGCGATGCCGGTTTCGGCCCCGTACTCGACGCGGCCGGCCTCGTGCCGGCGCCGCTGGCCGTCGCGGGACGCGGCGCGCTGCTCGTTGCCGACGTCGCCGTTCCGGCCGTGGCCGGCTTCTTCTCGCCCGGCTTGAGCGCGGCCTGGCGCGGCACCATGAGCAGGGTCATGCTGCGCCCCTCCATGCGCGCCGGGATCTCGACCATGCCGACTTCCTCGAGATCCTTGACCACCTTCTGCAGCAGGCGGAACCCCGCCTCCGGATGAGCCATCTCGCGGCCCCGGAACATGACGGTGAACTTCACCTTGTCGTGCTCCAGCAGAAACTGCCGGCCGTGCTCGACCTTGAAGTTGTAGTCGTGGTCCTCGATCTTCGGCCGGAGCTTCACTTCCTTCAGGTGCGTGACGTGCTGCTTCTTCCGCGCCTTCTGGGCCTTCTTGTTCTGCTCGTACTTGTATTTGCCGAAGTCCATGACCCGGCAGACCGGGGGCTTGGACGTGGGCGACACTTCGACGAGATCGAGATTCCGTTCCTGGGCGTAGGCGAGCGCTTCGCGGATGGCCAGGATGCCGATCTGCTCTCCGTCAGGTCCGATCACCCGGACCGACGGGATGCGGATGCGGTCGTTGACGCGAATTTCCTTCGTGGTGGCGATCGAGCGTTCCTCCTTATTCGTCCTGAATGCCTTGGTCTCGGCGCGGGGGAGCGTTGCTGGCGGGGGTAGCCGGAGACGCGTCCATGACGCGCGTCGGCGGCAGTGCGTCGGAGGGCCCGATGACCCTGCGACGGCGGAAACCCCGGCAGCTCGGCGCCCCGGGGTGAGAAGCCAGCAGGCTCCTACTTAACACCGAATGGGAGAGCAGTTTAGGTTCTGGCGCGCACCTCCGCAACCACTTTTTCGACGAAGGCGGCGACGGGCAGGGACCCCTCGTTCCCCTTCTTGCGGCTGCGGACGGAGACCGCGCGGTCCTCCACTTCCTTCTTTCCCAATACCAGCATGTAGGGAATCTTCATCAGCTCGGCGTCCCGGATCTTGGCGCCCATCTTCTCTTCCCGGAGGTCGGCCTCGGCCCGGATCCCCTGCTCGCGCAGGAGCGCCTTGACCTCCTCGGCGTAGGGCTTCTGGTCGTCGGTGATCGTGATCAGCTGCACCTGGACCGGCGCGAGCCAGACCGGGAAGTCCCCGCCGTAGTGCTCGATCAGGGTGGCGAAGAAGCGCTCCATGGAGCCGAGCAGCGCCCGGTGCACCATGTAGGCTTGGTGCTCCTGGCCGTCGGCGGCGACGTACCCCACCTCGAAGCGGCGCGGCAGGTTGAAATCGAACTGGATGGTCGAGCACTGCCACTCGCGGCCGATGGCGTCGGTCAGCTTGATGTCGATCTTGGGACCGTAGAAGACCGCCTCCCCCTCGGCGCGGTGGTACGGCAGGCCCGCGCGCTTCACGACGTTCTCCAGCGCGTTCTCGGCCAGCTCCCACTCGTGGT
>DASSLZ010000313.1:0-14094 GCA_035689165.1 Candidatus Eiseniibacteriota bacterium
CCGGGTCGCTCCCTCCCGCGCGGAAGCGCCGCACGGGGACACGTACGGTCCGGCGGGATGGACGGCCGGCACCCCGGCCTACATGGCTCCCGAGTGCCTGAGGGGGGAAGCCCCCGACCGGCGTTGCGACATCTGGGCGCTCGGCGTGGTGCTCTACGAGATGCTGGCCGGGACGCGTCCGTTCGTGGCCGATACCCGTGCGGATCTCGAGCGGGCGATCCGCCAGGAGGACCCGGCTCCGCTCCCGCGCGCGATCCCCGAGGGGTTGCGGCGGATCGTGGACCGTTGCCTGGAGAAGGATCCCGGCCGGCGCTATCAGCGGGCGGGCGAAGCGCGCGCCGCGCTCGAGGCCGTCCGGGACGCGCGGCGTCAGTCGTTGCGGTGGAATCGGTGGCGCGTCGGAGCCGCCGCCGCGGCGGCGATCGCGATCGCCGCCGTGGCCGTCTACGCTGTCCTCCACCTCCCGCATGAGCGCACGGTGCTGGTTCTCCCCGCGCACAACGCGGCCGGCGACTCCGCCCAGCAGTACCTGGCGGACGGCCTCACCGACGATCTCATCAACACCCTCATGAGACTCTCGTCGGTTCGCGTGCTGAGCCGCCACTCGAGCTGGGTCATCGCCCGGGAGCAGGTCCCGCTGCCCACGCTGGCGCGCCGCCACGGGGTGGACTACGCGCTCGAGTCCTCGATCGTGCAAATCGGGGAACATGAGAGGGTGAACGTGGCGCTGGTGAATGCCGCCTCGGACCATCCGATCTGGGCCCGCGCCTACGAGCGGCCGCTGCGGGAGACGCAGACCCTGGACCGAGACATCGTTCGCGGCGTCGCGGACGCGCTGAAGCTGTCGCTCAGCCCCTTCGAGCGCGCGATGCTGGGGCCGGCGCCCCCCGTGAACAGCGATGCCTACGAACAGTACGTGCTGGGGAGGAACTTCGCCGCCGAGCGGAGCTATCGCCGGGCGCTCGCGTGCTACGCCGAGGCGACCGGTCTCGACGGCACCTTTGCCGCGGCCCACGCCGCGCGCGCGCGGTGCCTGGTCGAGATGCTCTACTACCGCGTGGCGCCGCCCGAGTCGCTTCCGCCCGCGCAGGCGTCCGCGAACCGCGCCCTCGCGATCGACTCGACGCTGGCTTCGGCGCACCTCTCGCTCGCCTACGTGCACGGCTTTCTCTGGGACTGGGACGGGGCGAGGGGGGAGCTCGAGCGCGCCTCGGAGGACGAGCCGGGGAGCGCCGACGTCGCCTGCGGCTGGTCGTTCTACTACGGCGTGCTCGGCCGCGCGCGGGAGGAAGTGGACGCCATGGAGCGCGCCGTGAAGTCCGATCCGCTTCAGGTGCGCTATCGCAACGAGCTGGGGCTCGCCTACCTGAACGCCGGGCGCGTCGGCGACGCCGAGAAACAGTTCGCGATCGCCGAACGAAGCGCGCCCTCCGAGGAGTCCCATTGGGCGGCGGCCTACCGGGCCCGCTGCCTGGCGCTTCGAGGGAAGACCGCGGAGGCGACCACGATCCTCGAGCGCCTGGCGAGGGACGGACAGGCGGTCTACGCGCGCGAGGAGCTGGCCTACGTCCTGGCCCGCGCGGGCCGGCGCGCGGAGGCGAGCCGGCTCGTGGCCGAGCTGGCGGCGATGCCCGCGGGCGCGGTCTCGCCGCTGGCGATCGCGGCCGCCGAAATCGCGCTCGGAAGACCCGAATCGGCGCTCACGGTCCTGGAGCGCGCCTGCGACCAGCACGAGAGCCGGATTCTCTGGATCCGGGTCGATCAGCGCTTCGATCCGATCCGGAAGGACCCCCGCTACGCGAACCTGCTGGAACGCATGATGTCCGCCTCAGCCACCTGAGATCAGGGGGCCGACAGGCCGCCCAGCATCGCCTTGGCCTCGTCGTTCTCCGGATCGCGCCGCAGGGCCTCGCGCGCCAGGGCGATCGCGCGCTCGTGCAGGGCCGTGTCGGCCTCGAGCCCGCTCTCCGCTTCGAGCAGGCGCGCCAGCATGAGGGTCCGCTCGGGCGAGCCGAGCAGGGACGCCGCCGTCGCGGCGTCGAGGCGGCGGATGAGCGTGGTCTGACCCGCGAGCAGCACGCCGTAGGCCTGCTCGAGGACGGCCCGCGCCTCGTCGGGCGAGCCCTCCAGCCGGAGTCCCGCGGCGCGCGCGATCATGGCCGCGACCGTCTGGATCTGTCTCAGGAGATAATCGTCGGTCTGCTTCATCGGTTGCCCGCTAGACCCGGAGCAGCGTCTCCGCGAACGGCCACTCCTCGTCCACCCATTCCGCCGCGACCTCGAATCCCGCCGCCTTCGCCAGCTTCGCCACGTCGTCCTTCTCGAACTTGTACGAGCTCTCGGTCCAGATGCTCTCGCCGTCCTTGAAGGCGACCCGAAGATCGAGTGCCGGAATCGCGACCTCGTGGGCGCGCTTGGCGACCAGGTGCATCTCGATCCGGCGCTCCGCCTCGCGCCAGCGCGCTTCGTGGCGGAAGAGGGAGAGATCGAACGAGGCGCCCAGGTCGCGGTTCATGCGGGTCAGGAGATTTCGATCGAACGCGGCGGTCACGCCCAGCGGGTCGTCGTAGGCGCGGATCAGCGTGGGCGCGGGCTTGACCCGGTCGGTGCCCAGGAGCAGCGCGTCGCCGGGCTTCAGCGTGCGGCGCACCTCGCGCAGGAACGACCGCGCCGCGTCGGGCTCGAAGTTCCCGATGGTGCTGCCCAGGAAGAGCACCAGGAGATGGTGCGCGCTCCGGCGCTGCGCCGCGACGTTGGCCAGGCCGGCCAGATAATCGGCGTGAATCGCCTCGAAGCGCACGGCGGGGAGCCGTCCCAGCACCGTCGCGCACTTGGCCAGCGCGGTCTCCGCGATGTCGATGGGGTAGTAGTGGGTCGTCTGGCGCGAGGCGAGCGCGTCCAGGATCCAGCGCGTCTTCCGCCCGGTCCCGCTCCCCAGCTCGGCCACGAGGAGCGGCGTGGCGAGCCCGCGCGTGATGGCCGGCGCGTGGCGGCGCAGGATCCGCTCGTCCGCGCGCGTGAGCCCGTACTCGGGGAGCGCGCTGATCGCCTCGAAGAGAGCGCTCCCAAGCTCGTCGTAGAGAAGGGCCGCGGGCAGCTTCTTCTGGCCCGGGCGGGAGAGCCCGGCGGTGATCGCCGCGAGCAGCTCCGGGTCCATGCCGGCGATCACGCCGGGAGCGGCCTTGCCAGCGGCCTCCGCGCCGCCGCGGCCCGCGGCCGATGGCTCGGTCACCCGGCCACCGTCCGGAAGGCCCCGTACACGTAGGGGTACTTCGGCTGGAACCAGTTCCGGAACGAACGGCGCAGCATGCAGGCCGCCGTCCGCGGCGAGCCCCCCTTCATCACGTAGTGCTTGCCGTCGAAGAAATCGGCGGAGTAGCCGCGATAGAAGGGATGCGCCTCGAAGCCGGGGAAGGGCTCGAAGAGCGAGGAGGTCCACTCCCAGCCGTTGCCGACCAGCTCGTCCACGCCGAAGGCGCTGGCTCCGGCGGGGTGGCCCCCCACCGGCGTCGGGTCCCAGCGGTGAAAATCGAAATTCCCGTGTTCCTCGCCCGGCGGCTGGTTCCCCCATGGGTATTCGCGCTCCTCGCCCGAGGGCGTTCCGTAGGCCGCGCGATGGAACTGCGCTTCCGTCGGAAGCGAGCGGCCGGCCCAGCGCGCGAACGCGGAGGCTTCGGCGTGGCTCACGTAGACCGGCGCATCCATCGAGAGGAGCGGCTCCGAGAACATGCCGCGGTGGTGCCAGGCGCCCGCTTTCCGAGTCCAGAACGGCGGGTGGACCAGCTTCTGGCGCTCCCGCCATTCCCAGTTCTCCTCGGTCCAATGGATCGGATCTTCGTAGCCGCCGTCCTTGACGAACTCGAGGAAGCGGCCGTTCGTCACCTTATAGGCGTCGATCTCGAACTCCGGCACCTGCACGACGCGCTCTCCGAATTCGTTGTCCCACCCGAACACGCCCGCACTCCGGGAGCGGCCGAGCGTGGCCTTGCCGGCGGGGACGCGCACCGTGCGCGACGCGTCCAGGCCCGTGGCGGACGGGATCGGGGCATCCGGCTTTCCCTTCTTCAGCTTGAGCGGGAGCTGATGCAGCAGATAGGCCAGCGTCTCGGCGTGCATCAGCCGGTGCTCGATCGCCATGTTGATGATGGTGCCCGCGTCCTGGCCGGCGCCGATCGGGCGCTTGCCCGTAAGGCACTCGTCCACGGCCTCCCGGATCCGGCCGTTGTAGGCGCGGATCGGCTCGGGACGGGGCCAGACGTCCGCGGCGTCGCTCGGCAGCTGGCCGTCGACCGGATCGATTCCGAACGCGAACAGCTTGTCGTAGACCGGATTGAACGACGCGAGGTCGTAGGCCTGGCGGAGCAGGTTGCCGTCGAACGCCTCGAGATGGCCCAGGTAGAAGGCCAGACGATGCCGCTCGGGGATCGCCCGCTCGTACAGGGCCTCCGGTTTCAGGACTTCGAAGATCTGGTCGGTCTGGGCACGCGCGCCGGTCAGGCGGGCGGCGAGTGCTTCAGGGGTTTCGCTCGATCGGAGCGTCTGGGTCATGGTGCGCCTCCAGGGTTGATTCACCCTCGATTTTAGACGAATCGGCGCCCCGCCGCCCCCGTTTCGCGCCGGCCCCCGTGGCCAGCCGGAGCCCCTTCGGGACCGCCATCCGGTCGGCCAGGTCGAAGGCGCGCTCTACCAGCAGCGCCAGGAGGGCGGCCGGGATGGCCCCTTCCAGGATCAGGTCGTTCCGGCGGAGCTGAATCCCCGAGAGGATCGGCTCGCCCAGCCCTCCGGCGCCGATCAGGGCCGCCAGCGTGGCCGATCCCACGTTGATCACGGCGCTGGTCCGGATCCCCGCCAGGATCGCCGGGGAGGCCAGCGGAAGGCGGATCCGGGTCAGCTGCGCGCGGGCCGACAGGGGAAGGCACGCCGCCGACTCGATCAGGGGCGGGGGAATCGTGGTGAGGCCGACGTAGGTGTTCCGGACGATCGGGAGCAGGCTGTACAGGAAGAGCGCGACCAGCGCCGGCAGGATCCCGATCCCGAGCAGGGGAATGAGCACCGCGAGGAGCGCGAGCGAGGGGATGGTCTGGGCGAGCCCGGTCGCGGCCAGGACCGGCCCGCCGATCCAGCGCGATCGCGCCGCGGCCACGCCGAGCGGCACGCCGATCAGCACCGCGGCGAGCAGCGAGAGAAGGACGAGCTTCAGGTGCTGTACGGTGTTCTTCGCGATGCGGGCGGCTCTCCCCTCGGACGCGGAAGATGCCGCCGGCGCTCCGGGGCCGGAGATCTCCGCGAGCAAGGACTCGGCGACCGCGGCCGATTCGGCGCCGCCCAGCACCACGCGCGCGTTGGCGCGGATCATCCGCGCCTGATCGATCGTCCCGGTCAGACGCCGCATCGCCGCCATCGCCCGCGGCTCGCGCCGGGCCAGGTCCAGCCGGTAGAGCCACACCGCGTCGTAGCGGGGAAAGAAGGCGCGGTCATCCCGCAGCACGACCAGATGCATCCGCTCGATCTGCGCGTCGGTCGTGTAGATGTCCGTCGCGTCGATCTTGCCGCTCGCCATGGCGGCGTAGGCCAGCTCGTGCTGGATGCCGGTCACGTTCTTGCGCGAGAGGCCGTAGCGCGCGGCGAGGCCGGGGAACCCGTCCGCGCGGCCCAGGAACTCGTGCGTGAGACCCAGGCGGACCTCGGGGTGCCCGGCCAGGTCGGACAGCGCGCGCAGACCGAAGCGCCGGGCCGCCTCGGGCGTCACCGCGATCGCGTAGCTGTCGTCGAAGCCGATCGGCTCGCTCATGCCCAGGCCGATCCGGGCGAGCGCGGCGCGCATCTCCGGCGGGCTGAGCGGGCGAGGGGCGTGGAGCACCACTTCCTGGACGGTGCCGGTGTACTCGGGATAGACGTCCACGTTCCCCGAGCGGAGCGCCTGAAGCACGATCTCGGTGCCGCCCAGGTTCCGCCGGTGCGCCGCGTCCGACACTCCGGCCTCCCGCATCGCGGCGGTCAGCGCATCGCCCAGGATCCACGATTCGGCGAACGCCTTGGACCCCACGGCGACGCCGCGCTCGGCACGGGCCGGACCGGGTGCGGCGGCGCCGGCCAGGGCCGCCGCGAGGAGCCATGCGACCCCAGGCCTCACGTCCATGCCACCGCCCGCTGCGCCGTGAGGAACGCCGTGACGAATGGATCGGCGGGCCGGTCGATCAGGTCCCGGAAGGCACCCCGCTGCACGACCCTCCCCGCGCGCATCAGCGCGATCTCGTCGCCGATCGTCGCCGCCTCGGCGACATCGTGCGTCACGAAGAGGACGGTCTTGTGGAGCCGCTCGAAGACGGCGCGCAGGTCGCGCTGGAGGTCGGCCCGGATCATCGGATCGAGCGCCGCGAGCGGCTCGTCGAGGAGCACGACCTCGGGATCCAGCATCAGGGCGCGCATCAGCGCCACGCGCTGGCGCTGGCCGCCGCTCAGCTCGGCGGGATAGCGCGCGAGCAGCGCGCGCGGCATCTGCGTGAGCTCGAGAAGCTCGAGGAGCCGCTTTTCCCGGCGCTCGCGGGACCAGCCGCGGTCTTCGGCGGCGATCGTGACGTTCGCGCCCGCCGTCAGGTGGGGGAAGAGGCCCCCTTCCTGGATGACGTAGCCGATTCGGGGAAGGACCGCCGGGCGGGTGGAGGGTCCCATGACCGCTCCGGCCACGCGCACGACGCCGCGGTCGGGGACGAGGAGCCCGACGACCAGCCGGAGCAGCGTGCTCTTGCCGCACCCGCTCGGTCCTACGACCGCCAGCGTGGTCCGCTCGCCCACGGCCAGGTGAGGCACGTCGAGCGCCGTGGCGTCGCCGAACTTCTTGACGACGCCTTCCAGCTCGACCGGGTCGGCCGGATCGGGGCGATCGGGGGGATCGGGCATGCGGGGGCGATCCTACCGGTTCGGCGCTATACTCGGCTACCCATGCGGGATTCCTTCCAGCCGGCGCGCCTGCTTTCTCTCGTCGGTCCGACGGTGCTCCTCCCGGCGCTGGTCGCCGCATTCCTGGCGGCGCCGGGGCTTTCCTTCGATTACTTCTGGGACGATTTCTTCTTCCTCACCAAGGCACAGGGAAGCCCGACCGCCTACCTTGTGCCCAACGCGGCCGAGGCGTTCTGGCGGCCGATCCCCCAGGGACTCTACTTCCGTCTCCTCTTGGCGCTTGGCCCGGCCGGTCCGTTCGCCGGACACTTCCTGAACCTGCTCCTGCTCGCCGCGGCCGCCATGCTCCTCGCCTCGCTCGCGTCGCGTCTCGCGGGGCCGCGCGCGGGCCTTCTGGCCGGGCTGGTGTTCGCGGCGTCGGCCGCGCTCCCCTCGCTGGTGGCATGGACCAGCGCCTGCCAGGATCTGATGGCGATGGTCTTCCTGTTGATCGCGTTCCACCTGAGGGAGTCGGGGAAGATCGCGGGGTCGGCCGGCGTCGCGGCCTTGGCGCTCCTCTCCAAGGAGACCGCCGCGGTGGCGCTTCCGGTGCTCGTCGCTTGGGACTGGCTGCTCGGGCGGGAGCCGGCGCGGCTTGTACGCGGTGCTCTCCTCTTCGGCATCGTGACCGCCGCCTGGTTCGCGGTGCATCCCGGTCTCCGGGCTCTGGTCCACGCCGGTCTCCAGAGCGGCACGACGGGATACGTCGGGCTGGAGCGGCCCGAACGGTGGTGGGAGTACCTCTTCCGCTACGTCGCCACGCTGTTCAATTTCCCGGTGAACGCCGTCTCGTGGCCCGCGCGGCTGACGGTCGCCGGGATCGCCGCGGCGGTCGCCCTGCTCGTGACCGCTCCTGGCGCGCTGCAGCGGCTGAAGCCGGCCGACGCGACGTCATCCGACGATCCCGGTCGGGGTACGGCGCCCCGCCCGCGCCCCACCGCGCGCCGGCTCCAGATCGCGGGACTCCTCATCGCGCTGCCGCCGATCCTGCTCCCGTCCCTTCTCGTCCGTCCCTGGGCCACCTACTTCGCCGCGCTCGCGGTGCCCGGGTTCGCGCTTCTCGCGGCCATGCGACTCGCCCGGCTCACGCCGCGCACGGCGGCGATCGCGATCGCCGCGTTTCTCCTCCTCGGCGTGTGGGCGCGCGGCATGGACGCGCGGGGGAACGGCCGCGTGCTCACGGAACAGCGCTTCGCCGAAGCCTCGCTCGCCACGCGCCGGGTCCGGGAGCGCTTCCGGAAGATCGTGCCCGAGATCCCCTCCGGCGCGCGGGTGCTCCTCTCGGTGGCGGGAACCGGCACGCTCGGCATCCACCAGACCCTGCAGGACGGGCAGGCGCTCCGCCATTGGTACCGCGACCCCACCATCGCCACCGTGCAGCCGGAGTGGAAGCGGCCGCCCGGCGCCGACGAGTTCCTGGTCCGGGTCACCCCCGATCTCCAGGTGATCCAGATCGACCCCACGACGTCGCGGTTCCGCACGGAGGGAGACGACCCCGACCGCGAGGAGATCGCCAAGCCGATCCGCTCCTACGCGCGCGGTCTGGCCGCGTCGGGCGCGACCGATCCCGCCGTCTGGATCCTGGAGCGGATGGCCACCGCCGATTCCACGCGGCTTCGCTCGTACGATCTCCGCCTGGCGGCGCTCGCGCTTCACGCCGTGCATCGGGACGGCGAGGCGGGGCACCTGCTGCGTCTCGCGCCGCCGCTCCAGCGCTGGGAGGCGCTCGACATGGCGGGGAAGGTGTACGCCGAGCCGACGCACGATCCCGCGCACGACGCGCTGGCCTTCTGGCCCTTCGGCGTCTCGCCCGACGATCCGGGCGCCCTCCGCTACCTGATCGGCCAGTACCGGATCGGAGGCTATTACCGGCAGGCGCGCGAGCTGGCCCGCCGCCTGGAGCGTTTGGCACCCGGCGACTCCCTCGCGCTGGCCACGATCCGCTTCAACCCGCTCCGGGAATAGCCCTCGTGCTCCTGGCTGAGCTGGCATCCACCTCGCGCGAGGTCGCCGCGACCGGCGCCCGCTCCGTGAAGGCGGAGCGCCTCGCGGCGCTGCTCCGCCGCCTGGAGGGCGACGAGATCGAGATCGGCGTCGCCTGGCTCTCGGGGCATCCGCGGCAATCGCGCCTGGGGATCGGGGGCGCCACGGTGCACGGCGTGCGCGGCTCCGAGGCGGCGGCCGCGCCATCGCTCACCCTGGCCGACGCGGACACGGCGCTCGCGCGCATCGCCGCGCTCGCGGGCGCGGGTTCGGGCGGCGAGCGCCAGCGATCGCTCGCGGCCCTCTTCGCCCGCGCCACCGCCGAGGAGCAGGACTTCCTCGCCCGGCTCATCGTGGGCGAGCTCCGCCAGGGCGCGCTCGCCGGCGTGATGGAGGACGCGCTCGCCAAGGCGACCGGCATCCCGGCGGCGGAGATCCGCCGCGCCACGATGCTCTCCGGCGACGCCGAGGCGGTCGCGCGCGCCGTGCTCCACGAGGGGCGCGCGGCGCTCGCCCGGTTTCAGGTGGAGCTGTTCCGCCCCGTGCAGCCGATGCTCGCTTCTCCCGCCGACGATCTCGACGCGGCGCTGGAGCGGCTGGGCGAGGCGGCGCTGGAGTACAAGCTGGACGGCGCGCGCGTCCAGCTCCACAAGTCGGGCGAGGAGGTGCGGGTCTTCTCGCGCCGGATGAACGACGTCACGGTCGCGGTTCCCGAGCTGGTCGAGGCGGCCCGCGCACTGCCCGCGCGGGAGATGATCCTGGACGGCGAGGCGATCGCGCTGCGCGAGGACGGCCGCCCGCATCCCTTCCAGGCCACGATGCGCCGCTTCGGCCGCCGGCTGGACGTGGAGGCCCTGCGGGGAGAGCTCCCGCTCACGCCGTTCTTCTTCGATCTCCTGCGCCTGGACGGCGCGGACTTCTTCGACGTCCCGGCCCGCGACCGCTTCGAGGCGCTCGCGCGCGTCGCTCCGGCGCTCGTCGTACCGCGAAGGGTCACCGGCGACGTGGACGCCGCGGAGGCCTTTCTCCGGGAGGCGCTGGCGCGCGGTCACGAGGGGCTCATGGCCAAGGCGCCCGAAGCGCGCTATGAAGCGGGACGGCGCGGCTTTTCGTGGCTCAAGGTGAAGGAGGCGCACACCCTGGATCTGGTGGTGCTCGCGGCCGAATGGGGACACGGCCGCCGCAAGGGGTTCCTCAGCAACATCCACCTGGGGGCGCGCGATGCCGCCTCCGGCGGCTTCGTCATGCTGGGGAAGACCTTCAAGGGAATGACCGACGCGATGCTGGCGTGGCAGACGCAGCGCTTCCAGGAGCTGGCGGTCGCGACCGACGGGTACACCGTGCAGCTCCGCCCCGAGCTGGTCGTCGAGGTCGCGTTCAACGACGTGCAGGAGAGTCCGCACTATCCCGCGGGGCTCGCGCTCCGCTTCGCGCGCGTGAAGCGCTACCGGCCCGACAAAGCGGCCGCGCAGGCCGACACGCTCGAAACCGTGCGCGCCATCCACGAGGGTCGGTTATCCTCGTAGCGGGGAGGCAAGCGGAGAAGGGAGTTATCCCCTGGATGGGATTTCTCGGACTCTTCTGGATCGCGTTCCAGGACTGGAGACGCGACCGCGCCGACCGTCTCGGCGCCGCGCTCGCCTACTACAGCATCCTCTCCATCCCGCCGCTGCTCCTTCTCCTGGCCGGCATCGCGGGGCTGGTCTTCGACCCGCAATCGGTTCGGGGTCGGCTGCTCGCCACCCTCCAACAGCTCTTCGGCGCCCAGGGCACTTCGGCGGTTCGGGACATCCTGGCCGGGATGGACCGGAACGGCCACAGCGGCACCGCCACGCTCGTCGGATTCGGGACCCTGCTGCTCGGAGCCTCCGGCGTCTTCGGTCATCTCAAGGACTCGCTCGATACGATCTGGAACGTGCGGCAGGACAAGGGGAGCGGCTGGAAGGGCTGGCTCAAGGACAACGTCTTCTCGATCGTGGTGCTGATGGGCGCCGCGTTCCTGCTCGTCATCTCGCTCGCCGTGAACGCCCTGCTCGCCGCGGCCAGCGACTACCTGTCGCGGAATCTCCCGGGCGGAACGACCCTTTGGGGCGGGGTCAACCTGCTCGTCTCCCTCGCCGTGCTGGCAGCGCTCTTCGGCCTGATGTTCCGCTACATCCCGGCGGTGAAGCTGCGCTGGCGCGACGCCGTCATCGGGGGGCTGGTCACCGCGGCGCTCTTCATGGCGGGCGAGGCGGCGATCGGCTTCTACCTGGGAAAGACCAACGTCGGCTCCGCGTTCGGCGTCGCGGGGTCGCTGGTGGTGCTCCTGGTCTGGGTCTACTACTCCGCGCTCATCTTCTTCTACGGCGCCGAGTTCACGCAGGCCTACGCCGAGCGGCGGGGCACGCGCCCCGCGCCGCGCCGCGAGCGCACGCCCTAGACGGGGCCCCGCCGGCTCGGAACCCGCTCAAGTCCGTCGAGCGCCCTTCCGATATTCGGTGGGCCACCATGGGCCACCCGATCGCGATCCTCTTCCTGCACGGCATCGGCCGCACCGAGCCGGGCTACTCGCGTCCTCTCGCCGAGGCCATCGCCGCGCGCTTCACGCGGTCCGCCGGCGGCGAGACCTCCAACCCCGAAGCGCAGATCGTCTTCGAAGAGGTGAACTGGAGCGGCGCGCTCCAGCCGGCCGAGGACGACCTCGGCGCGCGCCTTCGCGCCGCGGGACCGCTCCATTTCGGGAGGCTGCGCGGATTCATGCTCGACTTCGCAGCCGACGCGATCGCCTACCAGCCGACCCACGCCGACCGCTCGGCGTACGACGCGATCCACGCGGAGGTCGCGGCCAGCCTGGGGCGCCTGGCGCGCCGCGCGGGCGCTCGCGCCCCGCTCGGCGTGATCGGCCACAGCCTGGGCTCGGTGATCGCGAGCAATTACGTCTACGATCTGACGAAGCCGCGCGGGAGCTTCATGGCTCCCGAAGTGCGCGCCCGGATCGGGAAGACCCCGCTCGAGCGCGGCGAGACCCTGTCCCTCTTCTACACGATGGGGAGCCCGATCGCCCTATGGAGTCTCCGCTACCCGGACTTCGGCGTTCCGGTGAAGCTCCCCGTGAAGCGCCTCGCCGGGCATCACCCCGGGCTCGAGCCGCGCTGGGTCAACTTCTACGACCCCGACGACGTGATCGGCTACCCCCTGAAGCCGCTGAACGAGGCCTACCGCGAAGCGGTCGACGAGGACCGCGCGGTGGACGTGGGGAGCTGGCTCACGCGATGGAATCCGCTCTCCCATACCGGATACTGGGGCGATGCCGGCGTGGCCGACGTCATCGCCGCCGGCGTGACCGAGGCCTGGCGCCGGAGCAGCGCGATCGCTTTGGTGGGAGCGAAGAAGCCAAGAACCCGCCCTCGACGGACCGCCTCCCGAACCTGAGTCGTCTGCAAACTTGGCCCCCTCCTTGCAGCGGGCGTAGGCTTCCGCGCGTCTGTCGCGCGCGGGACCTATGGAGGGGACGACGATGAGACGAGGACGCCTGCTTCTCGGGCTTCTGATCGCCGCGATTTCCGTGATCAGCTACTACTCGCTCCAGCAGCAGAACCCGGTCACGGGCGAGACGCAGCACATCGCGATGGACGTGGACCAGGAAGTGGCGCTGGGGCTGGAATCGGCGCCGCAGATGGCCCAGGAGATGGGCGGGCTCGATCCCGACGAGAGCATCCAGCAGCGGGTGCAGCGGGTCGGGCAGCGCGTCGTGCAGCAGAGCGAGGCCCGCGGCACGCCCTACCAGTATCACTTCTACGCGCTCGCCGATCCGCAGACGGTGAACGCCTTCGCCCTCCCCGGAGGACCTGTCTTCATCACGCGCGGGCTCCTGTCGCGCCTGGAGAACGAAGCCGAGCTGGCCGGCGTGCTGGGCCACGAAGTGGGCCACGTCGTGGGCCGGCACACGGCGGCCGCGATCGCGAAGAGCCAGCTGGCGCAGGGACTGATCGGCGCGGCCGGCGTCGCGGGCTCCGACGATCAGGGGGGAGGGCAACGCTCGGCGCAGCTCGCCGCGCTCGTCGCCCAGATGGTGCAGCTGCGCTACGGACGGGGCGCCGAGACGCAGTCCGACACGCTGGGGGTGCGCTTCATGACCGAGGCGGGGTACGACCCGCGCGCCATGCTGGAGGTGATGCGGATCCTGAGCGAAAGCTCAGGGCCGGGTCGCGAGCCCGAGTTCATGAGCACGCACCCCGATCCCGGAAACCGCAGCCAGGTGATCCAGGGGGCGATCGAGCGACGCTACCCGAACGGCATTCCGAGCAACCTGACGCTGGGCGAGCGGTTCGAAACTACCTACGGGTCGCGCTGACCCGCGCGGCCGCGGCCGGAGCCCCGCCGCCCAGGCGTAGCACGTTCTGCCGGGCGCCGGCCGCGCCGTCGTTGCCGGGGCTCGGTCCGCCCGCGCCGGCCGTGCCGAGCGTGTAGCTGTTGCCCGACTCCGTGAGCGTGCTGGCCACGTCGTAGAGGATCCCGATCGTCGGCCCGCCGCCGCCGCCGCCGCCGTGGCCCCCGCGACCGCCGGTTCCGCCGGCACCGCCCGCCCCGCCGTTCCCGATCAGCGAATTGCAGTCCTTGCCCGCGCTGCCGCCGGCGCCGCCGGCTCCACCACCACCGCCGGGACCGCCGCTGCCGCCGCTGCCGCCGGCTCCGCCCTGGTTCGTCCGGAGCACGCATCTCTCGACGACGAGGTTGGTCGTCGCGACGGCGGCAATCGCGAAGGAGCCTCCGCCGCCGCCGCCCGCCAAGGCGCCCGCACCCGGAGTGCCGCCCCCTCCTCCGCCGCCGCCGCCGTTGCCGGCTCCGTCCGTCGGCGAGCCGCTGGCGCCGCCACCGCCACCGCCGCCGCTCCCGCCCGTTCCGTCGCTCCCGCCGTCAGCGCCGGCCGCCGGCTGGTACCCCGACGTGCCGAGGCCTCCGACCGCGACGCCACCAGGCCCGTCCGTCCCGGGCGAGCCGCCGCCGCCGGTGCCGCCGGCCGTGCCGTTGTGCTTGCGGCCGGTCACGAGCCCGGGATCACCGCCCGCGCCGCCGTTCGGCCCGGAGCCGGTGTCGCCGGGGGCGGCGACGAAGAGGCTGGCGAGGTTTCCGCCGGCTCCGCCCGCGCCCCCCGCGTACGCGCCGCTCCCGCCGCCACCGCCCGCGCCC
>DASSLZ010000314.1:0-10712 GCA_035689165.1 Candidatus Eiseniibacteriota bacterium
GGTTCGTCTCGGCCCGAACCCGCCTAGAGGAGAACGATACGATGCGCTACGCCCTGGCTCTCGCGATCCTGATCGCGGTCATCCCCGCGTGCGGCACGCAGCAGTCGCTCGACACCACCGTCCAGGCCGCCACCGTGCGCGCCACCATCGACTCGTTGTGGTCCCAATACGCGGTCGCCGCGAACCAGCGGGACAGCCTCACGTTCGGCACCCTGTTCCACGACGACGCGGTGCTGGTCTTCTCGGGAGCGCCGACGATCTCGGGTAAGGCGGCGATCCAGGAATTCCTCCTCGCGCTCTATACCCCCGTTTCCGTGACCCGGCTCCGCGTCGTGCCCGACGACCTCCGCGTGCACGGCCCCCTCGCCGTCGAGACGGGAACGTTCGAAGAGGATTACCTCGAGGCGGGAGCGTCCAAGACCGAGGCGGGGCGGTTCACGCTGATCGCGGAGCCGGGGCCCGCGAAGCGATGGCTGATCCGGCGCCTCGTGATGCTCGCCGACTCGGTGCGGGCGGGAGTGGCGGGCGGCGCTTGAGCGCGACGCGCGCGGCATCCGCTCCTCCCGCCTTCGAGGAAGCCCTCCGTACCTTCGGCTTCCCGTCGTTCCGGCCGGGCCAGCTCGAAGCCCTCGAGACGCTGCACCGGCGGCGCCGGCTGCTGCTCGTCGCCCCCACCGGGGGCGGCAAGAGCCTCATCTACCAGCTCCCCGCGACGATGCTCGGCGGGACCTCGCTCGTGATCTCCCCGCTGATCTCGCTGATGCACGACCAGGTGGACGCGCTCGAAGCGAAGGGAATCCGCGCGACCTATCTCGCTTCGACGCTGGATGACGGCGAGGCGATGGAGCGCCTCGGGCAGATCCGGGGCGGCGAGTACCGGATCGTCTATGTCGCGCCGGAACGGCTTCGGTTCCCCGGATTCCGCGATCTCGTGCGCGCCATGGGCTGTCCCCTGATCGCGATCGACGAGGCGCACTGCATCAGCCAGTGGGGGCACGATTTCCGGCCCGACTACCTCCAGATCCGCGGCTTCCTGGAGCTCCATCCCGAAGCGCTCGTGCTGGCCTGCACCGCCACGGCCACGCCGGTCGTGCGCGACGACATCCTCCGCCAGCTCGGGTTCCCCGCCGACACGCCGCAGATCGTGCGCGGGTTCGCGCGCCCGAACCTGGCCCTGCGGGCCCGGAGCGTCGCGAGCGCCGCCGAGGCGGCGCGGGCGGTGGACGACACGCTGCGCGAGGCGCTCGGGAACGCCGAGGCGCCGCGCGGCGGGGCCATCGTCTACTGCCTCACGCGGAAGGATGCCGAGGAGGAGGCGAAGCGCCTCCGCGAAGACGGGTGGAGGGCCGGCTGGTACCACGCCGGTCTCTCGGGCGACCACCGCAGCCAGGTGCAGCGCCGCTTCATGCGCGGCGAGCTGTCGGTCGTCGCGGCCACGAACGCTTTCGGCATGGGGATCGACCGGCCCGACGTGCGCGCCGTGATCCATCGCTCGCCGCCCGATTCGATCGAGTCCTACTACCAGGAGGTCGGCCGCGCCGGCCGCGACGGCGAGGACGCCTCGGGGCTCCTTCTCGTGCGCGGCCAGGACATCCCGCGGCGGCGCCATCTCCTCGAGCGGAGCGCGTCGGAGTCGGCGGCGGGCGAGGCGATCTTCGAGCACAAGTGGTCGATGTTCCTCGATCTGATCCGCTGGGCCGAGGGCGGCTCCTGCCGCCACGACGCGATCCTCCGCTACTTCGGCGACGAGGCGGAGACGCTGCACGGCTGCGGGCGGTGCGACGTCTGCGCCGAGATCGCCCGTGGCGGCGCGGCCGCCGGCGGCGCCGAGGAGAGCGGGCGGATCGTGATCGCCGTGCTCGGCGCGGTGGCGCTCGTGCACGAGCGCCTGGGCCCCAAGGCGACCGCCAAGTTCCTGCGCGGCGAGGAGGACGACCGGCTGATCCGCGCCGGCCTCGTGGGCCGGCCGGGCTGGGGGGCGCTCGCCGGCGAGACCGAAGCCTGGCTGGGACAGGTGATCCAGCGCTGCGTCGCCGCCGGATGGGTGGACTTCACACCGGGCGAGTATTCGCTCCTGGTGCTCACGCCCACGGGGCGGGCCGTGCTCGAGGGAAAGCGGCCGGCCTCGCTGATCCTGCCGCCGCGGGGGACGGAAGCCGCGAAGCCCCGCTCCCGCTCCCGCAAGCGCGACGCGGCGCCGCGAACGGGCGGCGAGACCGACCTCGACGAGTCGCTCTTCGAGACGCTGCGGGAGTGGCGGCGGGCCGAATCGCTCGCGGGCGGGGTGCCCGCGTTCGTCGTGGCCAGCGATCGGGCGCTGCGGGACATCGCGGCGGCGCGCCCCCGCACGATGGATGAGCTTCTCGCCTGCCACGGCATCGGGCCGCAGAAGGCGGAGCGTTACGGCGGCGCGATCCTCGCGATCGTGCGCCGCGTGTAGATCGCGCGGAACCCGAGCGCGGCCGCCAGGCGGCAGTCGGTGCATCCCTCGGGCAAGAGCTCGGGCCGGAGCGGATCGGCGCAGGCCTCGTAGCCCAGCGACTCGTAGAGCCGCACGAACGATTCCGCGCGAAGCCCCTCGACCACGAAGCGCAGCGCCCATCCCTGGGCGATCCGCTCGGGATCGGGCTCGGTGGCGATCTTCGGCAGTGGGCCGACCCGCTCCCCGCGCCCGAATCCGGTGTCGGCGATCATGGGGTTCTCGCGCCCACGGAACCTTCCTTCGCGATCTTCGCCATCCGCTGCTGGCCGAGCCAGGCGGCGCCGAGCGCCGTCACGAACTGCGGCAGATCGCCGTCCGGGACGTTGACGTGGCCGGACAACGACTCGCGCGCCACGCGCGCCATGGTCTCGAAGCGCAGGATGCCCCCGATCAGCGTGTACTCGGGCCCCATCCGCGCCCGCTTCATGAGCTGGACCGAGCGGCCCACCAGCGAGACGATGGCGCCGTGCATGATATCGGCGGGAGCGACGCCCTGGGACAGATGGTTGATCACTTCGGACTCGGCGAAGACCGCGCAGACCCCGGAGATGGATGGGTATTCCTTGGAGGTGGCGACCAGCGGGCCGATCTCCTCGGTCGCGTACCCGAGATAGCGCGCGGTCTTCTCGAGGAAGGCGCCCGTTCCCGCCGCGCACTTGTCGTTCAGGCGGAAGGTCTTCACCTTGCCCGTCTCGTCGATGCGGGTCGCCTTCATCGTCTGCCCTCCCACGTCGAGGACGGTCTGGGTGCCCGCGAAGAGGAATCGCGCGCCGCGCGCGGAGGCGGTGAGGTCGGTCACCTTGACATCGGCGAACGACGCCTGGTGCCGGCCGTACCCGGTCGCCACGACGTATCCCACGCGGTCGCGCTCCAGGCCCAGGCGCTGCAGGAGCCGCTCGAAGGAGCCCTCGGCGACCTCGGCCAGCCGGAACCCGGTCGGCTCGACCGCGCGCCCGAGGATCGTCCGATCCTCGCGGAGCAGGAGCACCTTGGTGTAGGTGGACCCCACGTCGATTCCGGCCGTGATGCGCATCGCCCAGCCGTTCATGGCCGCGCCCGCCCGGCCCGGGCCGGCTCGCGGCTCGTGAAGATGTGGTCGCGCGCGAACAGGGCGGCGCCGAGCGCGCCCATGAAGTGGGATTCCTCGCTCACGTTGACCTGAAGTCCGAGCTGGCGGTTCAAGGCCTCGATCATCGCCACGTTCCGCGCCACCCCTCCCGTGAAGGTGACCTGCTCCTCGACGCCGACGCGCCAGAGGAGGCTCACGGCGCGCGAGGCGATCGACTCGTGCACGCCGAGCAGGACGTCCCCGATCTTCTTCCCCTTGCCCAGCCAGGAGAGCACCTCCGACTCCGCGAACACCGTGCAGGTGGTGCTGATCTTGACCGGCCGCTCCCCCTCGAGCGCGGTCGGGCCGAGCTGCTCGAGCGGGATATCGAGGGCGGTCGACGCTGCTCCGAGGAAGCGTCCCGTTCCCGCGGCACACTTGTCGTTCATGCAGAAGTCGGAGATCTCCCCGCGCGCGGACACCTTGATCGCCTTCGTGTCCTGTCCCCCCATATCCACGACGGTGCGGGTGGCGGGGAACATGTGCACCGCGCCCCGCCCGTGGCAGCTGATCTCGGTCACCTGGGCGTTGCCGAAGGTCACTTTGTACCGGCCGTAGCCGGTGCCGACCACGAACTCGACTTCCTCCTCCCGCAGGCCGCCGTCGGCCAGGGCGCCCCGGAACGCGTTCTCGGCCGCGCGCATCACGTTGGCACCGGTCCCGATCAGGGCGCGCCCGGCGATGACGCCCGCCTCGTCCACCACGACCGCCTTGGTCTGGGTCGAGCCGACGTCGACCCCCGCCGCGTACGCCATCGGTTACCTCCCCGCTCCGTCGCCGCCGGCCGGAGCCATGCGGCGCGACACCAGCCCCTCGAAGAACGCGTCGATCCGGTTCTTCAGCTGCGCCTCCGAGACCACGCGCTGATCCATCATGTCCGACTCGACGAAGAGGGTCGCGACGTCGCGGCGCTCCATGAGGGCGCGGCGGTTGTCCGCGAGGCCGGTCGAGACGGTGCGGCAGCTCTTGATCGGATGGAACACGACGCCGTCCACCGCGTAGGAGTCGATCATCTCGGCCAGCGCGGTCGTCGGATAGAACATGCTGTCCATCGCGTCGCGCACGCTCACGAGGAGCCCTTCGGCCAGGCTCTCCACCGGATCACGGGGGTCGTACTCGAACGCGCGGTTCGCGCCGCCCGAGGCGAACCAGAGATAGGTGGAGGTGACGAACGTCCCGCCGTGCTCGGTGAAGAGCTCGGTGAAGCGCCGGAAGATCGGGTAGCAGGGCACGCCGACGAAGACGAGCCGGAAGCGCTCGTCCACGAGGGTTCCGATCCCTTCCTTGCGTTTGAGCTCCATCTCCTCGACCAGCTGCTCGAAGTAGTCGCCCCCCTCGGGCGCGCCCCGGAAGCCGTTGCACACGCCGAGGTAGATCGTGCCGTCGGAGAGGGCGTTGAACAGCGACGGGCGGCTCCGGTTCAGCTCCAGGACGCGCTTCCACCCGCGGCCGAGGCGGTTGGCGTGGACCAGCGACTCGCGCAGGCGGTCCACGTCGAACCGCTTTCCCGTCACCTGTTCCAGGAGCGCGATCAGCTCCCGAAGCTGGGCCGCGACGTAGCGCCGGTCGTTCTCGAAGTCGCGGTCGCCGCGCCAGGTCTGCGTCCCGTCGGCGCGCGTCCCGGGCACGTCGAGCACGTAAGCGGGAATGCGGTACATCCGCTCCCAGATCTCGGCCCATTTCACGTAGGTGTTGCACGCGTTCGTGAGCACCGCGATCGCGGGCTTGGGGATCCGCCCCATCGGGAGCTCCCCGCCGCGGTGCTGCGCGGCCACGTCCGCTTTCACGTAGCCGCAGAGGTCGGAGGAGTAGCCCATGTCCTCGGCTTCGTTCAGGTACTCGTGCGCCACGTGGCGGACGGCGGTCTGCAGGGAGTTGATCTCCGGAAAGACGAGCGGCAGGTCGAAGACCCGCAAGAGCTCCCCCAGGCTACCCATGACGAACACGTAGGCGCCGCCGCGGCCTTCGGCGGCGGCCCGGCCCAGCCCGTCGAACCATTCGCGAAAGAGCCTCGCCCCATCGCGGTTTCCCCTGCCGACGATCGCGGCCGCTTCGGCGGGCGTCATGCCGGCTCCTCTTCGAAGAGGATGTTCTCGACGAACGTCTCGATCTGGATCTCGATCTGCTCGAACGAAGTCATGCTCTCCTCGAATTCCGTGACGAAGTAGGGGATGCGCGCGGCGTCCAGCGCCTGGACGTAGGCCACCTGCTCTTCCAGCCCCGGCTCGCACATCTTGGCCGCCGCCAGGATCACGGCCCGGGCGCCGGAGCGCTCCACGCGCTCGAGGAGCATCCGCTCCTTGGGCTTTCGCGGGTCGTGCTGCACCGGGCTGTAGCTGGAGCGGTCCAGATAGGCCGCCGCGAGATCGGCGAGGGGATCGTCGCCGGCGGGCACGTCCTCCAGGATCCAGCGGAGGCCGATCAGGAGATCGTCGTCCACCACGTAGCAGGAGCGCCCGATCGCGCGGATCAAGTCCAGCGGTGGCTGCTCGCAGAAGCCTCCCTCGAAGACGACGCGGATCCGGTCCTGCGCGCGCGCCGGGCGCTGCTCCAGCTCGCGCACGACCCTGCGCAGCATCTCGTTGTGCTCCTCGCGGGGAATCAGGCCGCCCATGGCTGTGAGCGCGTACGCTTCGTGCGCCGCGACCAGCCAGGGGCGCTCGCGCCGGATCGCGTACAGGCCGCGGAGCAGCAGCCGGTTCTCGTTGAAGACGGCGATGGAGCGGCGGAGCGCCTCATCCGTCACCGCGACACCGGCGACCGACTCGATCGTGCGGCGGAGGCGGTCGTACTCGCCGCGGAGGTACCCGGCGGCGCTGGGGGAGGCGGCGTTCTGCGGCAGGTAGAGGATCTGGCAGGGGTACGTGAAATTTCGGCCCCACACCGCCGCCAGATTCCGCGCCGCGTCGCAGATCGGATGGGTCACGAACAGCTCCATCGTGACGGTCCTGGCCAGCGCCAGCTCGAGCGACGTCTTGATGATCGAGCAGAGGTAGGAGCCGAAGCGTGAATCGGCATGCGCCGCCTCGATCGGAGCGCCGCGCACCTTGAACGGGAGGAGCCCCGCCGCGTGCGCGATCTCCTCCGGGAAGTAGACCTGGAAATGCCCGACGACCCGGCCGCCGGCCTCGCGCCAGCGGCGCACGGTCGGAAACGAGACGTCTTCGAGCAGGTCCTGGCAGGCCGCGAGGATCCCCTCGAGGTCGCGCCCCTTCCATTCCGGGAAGACCACCGGCGGTCCGGCGCTCATCGGTGCTCCCACACGGGGGTCCGCTTCTCGGTGAAAGCGCGGAGCCCCTCCAGCGCGTCGCGGGTGTCCATGACCTCTTCCAGATAGATCGCCGCGGCGGCCTGGAGCGCCTCCGGGCGCGTGCGCCCCACCGCCGCCCGCAGCGTGCGCTTGGTCGCGTGGAGCGCCGCCGCGCTGTGGCGCGCGCATCGCGCGGCGATCGCGCGCGCCTCGGACTCCACCTGGTCGTCGGGAACGAGGCGCTGCACGAATCCCGCCGCGGCGGCGCGCGGCGCGCCGAACGGGTCGCCGGTGAACAGGATCTCCGCCGCGTGGCCGTAGGGGCCGCGACGCGGAAGAAGGGCGCAGGCGATTGGCGCCGTGACGCCGAGCAGGATCTCGGGCTGGCCGAACGAGGCGCTCTCGCCGGCCACCATGATGTCCGCCGCCTGGACCAGCTCGAAGCCGCCCCCGAGGCAGCGGCCGCGCACGGCCGCGATCACGGGCACGGGAAGCGAAGCGATCGCCTCGACAGTGCCCACCATCTCGGGGATCAGGTCCCGGAACGCCGGCGGCAGGTGCTCTCCAACGTCGGCGCCCGCGGAGAAGTGCTTGCCGGTCGCGGCGAGGACGACGGCGCGGACGCCCACCTCGTCGCGGAGCCGGAGCGAGGCCTCGCGCAGCTCGCGGAGGACCGCGCGCGTCAGCACGTTGAGCGGCGGGTGATCGAGCGTGAGGGTGGCGATTCCCGCGTCCACTTCCATCCGAACCGTCATGCGACCGGCCTCCTTCTAGACGTACTGCCCGCCGTCCACCTTGAGAACCTGCCCCGTCACGTGCCGTGCGCTCTCGGAGCAGAGCCACGCCACGGCCGACGCGCAGTCCTCGGGCTCGGCGATCCTCCCGACCGCGCTCTCATCGATTGCCGCCTCGACGAAGCGGCCGGCGAGCGGAGCGGTCATCGGGGTCTTCACCATGCCCGGCGCGACGACGTTCACCGTCACGCCCGACCGGCCGAGCTCCTTCGCCAGCGACTTCGAGAGCGCCACCATTCCGCCCTTGGACGCGGCATAGTTCGCCTGCCCCGCCTTGCCGCGCAGACCGTTGATCGAGGCGATGTTCACGATGCGCCCCCAGCCGCGCTCGCGGAGCACGGAGGCCGCGGCGCGATTCCAGTGGAAGCACCCCGTCAGGTTCACCGCGATCACGTCGTCCCACTGCGCCGGCGTCATCTTCCAGCACACCGCGTCGGCCGTGATCCCGGCCGCGCAGACCAGGATGTCGACGCGCTCCATCTCCGCGACGATCCTGCCGATCCCCTGGGCGCCGAATGCGGCGTCCCGAACGTCTCCCTCGACGCGCAGCGCGCGCCGGCCCGCCGCCCGGATTCCTTCGAGGACGTGATCCGCCGCGCCCCCGAACCGGACGTCCACCACCGCCACGTCACACCCCTCGCGGGCCAGCCCGAGCGCGGTCGCGGCTCCAATCCCCGAAGCGCCGCCCGTCACGACGGCGACGCGACCCTGCAGTCCGAGATCCATCGCGCGCCGGCGCTCAGCTCCCCGCCGGCTCCGGCACGCCCGGCGGAACGGGCGGCTGGCACTGCGGCGAGATGGCGCGATAGAGCTCGTCGTCCCACGGGTGCCCCTCGGCGAGCATCTGGCGGAGCCGGATGAAATCGACCTCGCGCCGGCCCTTGGGCCCTTCGTGGAAGGCGCGGAAGCCGGCGCGCGCCTCCGTCATCATGTTGAGCGCGAGCCAGTCGCGGTTCGTGCCGCTGTTCGCCTGCCAGTGGTGGAGCTTGTGCTTGCGGAGGCTCGCGATCGTCTTCGCCGTGCAGTCGGGCATGAGCATCAGGAGCTTCGCGCAGAGCGACTCGACGGCCTTGTCGAGAAGCGAGAGATCGGTCTTGGCCCGGGCGAAGGTCTCCTTGGCCAGGGCCAGGTCGGGCCCGGTGCGGAAGTCGCCGTAGACGATCCGCCCCATCTCGTCCAGGAAGCGGTCGGTGACGACGAGCGGGTTCGGGATCCATCGCCCGTCCAGGCGCAGGACCGGCACCACCTCGTTCACCAGGCCGAGGAACATCGCCCGGTGCGCGCTCCAGGTCTCGCAGAGCACCGCGCTCTCGATCGCGCGGCCGAAGCCGACGTAGACGGGAAGGAAGTCGGTCGACCCGCCGTCGGGGGCCGAGCCGTGCTTGGGGCCCGCCTGTCCGAAGCGGGCGGTGTCCGCGGCGATGCTGAAGTCGCACGCCATACCGATCTCCTGGCCGCCGCCGATCCGCATCCCGTTCACGCGGTTCACGACCGGCTTGTCGCACGCGAGGATCGCGTCGATCATGTCGTTGAAGACCCGCATGTACTGCTTGTACTCCTGCGGATTCCCCGCGTAGTACGTCGCGTACTCCTCGGTGTTGCCGCCCGTGCAGAACGACTTGTCCCCCGTCGCCGTGAAGACGACCGAGACCACGCGCCGGTCCAGGCTGGCCTGCCGGAACGCGATCCCGACCTCGCGCGCCATGTCCGTGGTGTAGCTGTTCAGCTGCTTCGGATTGTCCAGGACGATCCACGCGTGGAAGAGGCCCTCGGCGGCGCGCCCGCACGGATCGAGGGCGGGACGCATCTCGTAGCCGATGTGCTGGAATCGGTACTCCGGAAACAGCGTGTGGTTCTTCAGCATCGTTTCTCTCCCGCGCGCCGCGCGCGCTCGTGCCGGGGCGTCCGCCCCGCGATCCTAGGGCTCGAGGATGGCCCGCTTCTGGATCTCGTGATCGGCCACGCGGCGCACGACCTCGGGGCCGTCGCGCAGCGGATGCCGCTCGATGAACGGATGGAGCGTGACGCGCCCCGACGTGACCATGCGAAGCGCCTCGGGGTAGAGCTCGGGGCGGCAGCCCCAGGTGCCCTGCGCCGTCGCGTCGAAGGCCATCAGGTTGCTCAGGCGGAGCTGGACCTTGGCGAGCGTGAACCCCACGACCATCAGGACTCCCGCCGTCCCCAAGAGCCCGAACGCCGTCTCCTGGCCCGCCGCCGAGCCGGAGCATTCGAAGATCTTCCAGCCGTAGGGGGGCACGCCCCATGCCTTGGCGCTGTCCGCGATCTCCTTCTTCAGCGACTTGAAATCCATGGCCGAGGGATCGAGGGCCAGGCTGGCGCCGTGCCCCGCGATCCCGGCGAGCTTGGCCGCGTCCACGTCCAGCACGACGACGCGGGCGCCGAGGGCGGCCGTGATCTGCACCGCGTAGCCGCCCACGCCGCCGGCGCCCACGACGATCGCGAGATCGCCGGATTGAAGCCCGCTGCGCACGACCGCCTGGTAGGGCGTCGTCACGGCGTCGGCCACCACCGAGAGGTCGGCCAGCGAGTAGCCGTTCCGCTCCGTGACGGGGCAGAGCCCGCGCGCCGGAACGGCGACCCGCTCGGCGAACCCCCCGTCGAGGTCGTTCCCGGGCATGATCTGGCTCCTGCAGGCGTTCCCGCGTCCCGAACGGCACAGGTCGCACGCCCCGCACGGGATGACGGAGGGGACGATGACCTCGCGTCCGATCCAGTCACGGCATTCCGGCGCGGCGTCGGCGACGATCCCGCTCACCTCGTGCCCCAACGTGATCGGAAGCGGATGACGGGTCGGGACGCCGTCGCGCCAGAAACCGATGTCGGTGTGGCAGACGCCGCACCCGGCGACGCGCACGACCACTTCGCCCGCGCGCGGCTCCGGTTCGGGAACGTCCACGACGGCGAGCGGCGCGCCGGAGGCGGTGAGGCGGATCGCTTTCATGGCTTCCTCCGGGGGCGGTTTGCCGAGGCGGGTGTCTTCTTGTTGTCGAGGCCGGCCAGGAACAGGTCGGTGAAGCGGTCGCCCAGCTCCGCGGCGTGCAGCGAGCCCTCGGGCCG
>DASSLZ010000315.1:0-10309 GCA_035689165.1 Candidatus Eiseniibacteriota bacterium
GCGTTCCCGTCAACGAAAAAGGCCCGCGGAGCGGGCCTGAATGCGATTTTTCGTCGCGCGGCGCGCGCGCGATCAGACGGGATCGAGATCGCGCATGTGCGTGTGCCGCGTCTTCACCGCTTTCGGCGCACCGTCGACCACGTCGATCGTGAACTCGAACGTGACGCGCAGACGGCCCGTGCGCGGGAGCGAGCCCAGATCGATCGGAACGACGATCGACTTCCCTCCGGCCGACGTGGTCGCGGTGGACCGGTCGGCCTCGTACGTCGACTCCCGCTCGATCTCTCCCTCGCTCAGGATGCCGTCCTCGTCGCGCGAGCGGACGATGCCGTCGTCCTTGGCGCGGACGATCTCCGGCTCCTCGGGCTCGACCACGAGATCCTGATCGCCGAGCACCATCTCCTCGCGCGGCGCCGGAATCGATGCCGGGGGAGCTTCCACGAACGGGTTCCGCTCGAGGTACATCGGGGGGGGCATTTCCTCGACGAGCGCGTCCTCGGCGAGCATCGGCGCCTCCTCGACCGGCTCGGGCTCCGGCTTGGGCTTCCCGCCGCGCTTCAAGGCCTGCATGATGCCGGGCTTGGCGGGGCGCTCCTCGGCGGCGGGCTCCGCCTTCGAGCCGCGCGGCGCGCCCAGTCCCTTGTCCTTCTCCACGACGTCCTTGGAGATCTTGGAGAGGAGCAGCTTCGAGACGCCGCGCAGGGTCTCGAAGACGCCGGTCCCGTTCGCCGCCTGCGCCTCGTAGGTCGGGACGTTCCAGCGGTTCAGCTCCTTGTTCATCTGGTCGGTGGGAAGCGCGTCCGGGAGATCGCGCTTGTTGAACTGGATCACCCAGGGGACGGTCTTGAGATCGAGGCCGTAGGACTTCAAGTTCTGCTCGAGGTTCGTCAGGCTCTCCCGGTTCTCCGCCATCTTGTCGGGGCTGGAGTCGGCGACGAAGACGACCGCGTCCACACCCTTAAGCACGAGCTTCCGGGTGGCGTTGTAGTAGACCTGCCCCGGCACCGTGTACAGGAGGAAGCGCGTCTTCATGCCCGACAGCTCGCCCAGATCCAGCGGGAGCAGGTCGAAGAAGAGCGTCCGGTCGGTCTGCGTCTTCATGGAGACCATGCGGCCGCGATTGGACTCGGGGACGCTGTCGTAGATCTTTTCGAGATTGGTCGTCTTGCCGCTCAAACCCGGGCCGTAGTAGACGATCTTGGCGTTGATCTCCCGTCCCGAATAGCTGACCACGACCATGGCTGGGCTCCCGGATTGAAATGTACGTTTCGGGTAGCGCGGTCGCCTGTCCTGGCGCCGGCCGCAGGCCTGGGGAGCACGAGACGTGCCAGGATGGGATCGGGAGGCGATGGCGCAACGGAGCCGCGGCGCTGCAAGTGATTGGGCGACCGTGGGATCGCCGGACGGGGCCGGAAACGGCCGGGAGAGCGTGCGCGCGGGGTGGAGCGTCGTGCGGATCGCACGATCCCAAGGGATTACAGGCTCAGCGCCCCCTGGCCTCGCGCCGGATCCAGATCCCCTGGCGCTCCCGGAACTGGAGGCTGGGCGCGCCGGGCTCGTGGACGGTTTCGTAGTGCCGGAGCAGCAGATTTTTTAGCTCCGAACATTCCTGGGTCGGAAAATAGCGGTTCACCTTGCTGAACATGCCGTCGCTCTCCGAGTAGCGGAGCAGCGTCACCTCAGTGACCCGCTCGTACTGATTCTCCCCGTAGGCCACCTCGGGGTTCTCGTCCACGTCGATCCAGAGCGACGCCACGCTCCGGGCGACCTCGAACCGGTGCTTGTTCCGCATCAGGAACTCCCAGAGACCGTAGATCTCCAGAGGGACGTACCGGACGCTCCCGGCGTCTTCACCCGATTTCCTCAGCTCGCAGCGAACGAGTTTCTGGCTGGCCATCCCCTCACCCTTGCCCGTGGAAGGCGCCGATGGCACACGTCATGCAACCTCCGGAACCGGAGCCGGCATCGCACCGGATCAGAGGCTCGAGATCGAACGAGCCCGGAGGACCGCATGAAACGCACCGTGAAATCCACCGCCCCGTGGTTCCTCGCGCGGCTGACCCCCGAAGTCTATTGCCGCCGCGAAAATCGCATGGTCGCATCGTGTCCCGAAGCGCAGCGCGCCGAGGCCTGTCCGTGCCTGCACGGCGTGGAAACCGCCGACGCGCTCTTCGAGCCGAATGCGGGCGGCGAAAACGACCCGACGCCCTGACTGCGCGATCGTCCACATTGTGCTGAGCGGGGAGCCCCGCCACTCTAGTCAGGGCACCCCGGCGAGTCAAATGTTTCAAGCCCCGAAGCGCGGCACCGCCTGCGCGATACCGGAGAGCAGGCTTCAACCCGCCGCCGGCGCGCCTTGACACACCGGATTCGCCTCCTATAGTTGCCGCGGTGACGGCCCCCGACGACGCTTCACGAGAAACGCCGGCGTTCGCCCGCCTCCTCCTTCGCGTCGCACTCGGCCTGGCCGGCCGGATTCCCTCCTCGCTCGCCCATGCCGCGGCCGCCGCCGCCGCCACGCTCGAGTACCGCCTGAACCCGGCGCGACGCGAAGCCGTGCACGCGAACCTCCGCGAGATCGCGCGCGCGGGCCATCCCCTGCTCCGGCACCCCGCGGACCGGGAGCGCTGCGCGCGGTCGGTGTTCCGCGCCTATCATCGCCACCTCGCCGAATTCCTCGCGCAGGGCCGCCTCACGCCGGGCGCGTGGGACGCGCGCTTCCGCTTCGAGGGGACCGAGCACCTCTATCGCGCCGCGGCCGCGGGGCGGGGCGCCGTGATCGCGGGGTCGCACCTGGGCAACTGGGAGCTGGCCGGTCTCGCCCTCGCCCGTCTGGGCTTTCGCGTGCACGTGGTCACGGGAATCCAGTGGAATCCGCTGCTCCACGGCGCGGTGCGCGAGTTGAAGGAACGCTCCGGCATCGAGGTGAGCACGCCCGAAGACGGATTCACCCCGCTGATCGCGACGCTGCGCCAGGGCGGGCTCGTGGTGCTGCTGGTGGACGGCGACGTCTACACGAGGGGCCTGACCGCGCCGTTCTTCGGACGCGCCGTTTCCTTCCCCGTCGGTCCGGCGCTCCTGGCGCGCCGCGCGGGCGCGCCGCTTCTCCACGCGCATGCCGCCCGGGAGGGCGGCGGGCACCGCGTCGTGTTCGACGGCGCCGATCTCCCCGACCGCGCGCTGTCGCTCGGACGCGATCTGGCGCGACTCACCGCGCGGGTCGCCGCGGCGCAGGAGCGGAACATCGCCGCCCAGGTGGGCGAATGGTGCATCTTCCGCCCCTTCTTCGGGGACGCGGGGGCGCCGGCGGTCGCCGGCGACGCGGGGGCGCCGGCCGATGCCGCTTAGGATCGCGATCGTGACGCAGGCCTACCACCCCACGGTGGGCGGCGTCACCCAGCACGTGGAAGGAACCGCGGCCTCGCTGCGCGCGCGCGGCCATCAGGTCACCATCGTCACCTCGCGCCATCCCGGAACGAACGGCGCCGAGCCGGGCGTCTTCCGCCTGGGCCGGAATTTCACGCTGCTCTACAACGGCGCCGACAACAACATCACGCTCGGCCTGGGACTGGAGGGCGCCCTGCGCGAGCATTTCGAGCGCGGGGCCTACGACGTCGTGCACGTGCACTGCCCGCTCTCGCCCAGCCTGCCGATGCTCGCGATCCGTTCGGCGCGGCAGCCGGTCGTGGGGACGTTTCATTCGGTGTCCGATTCCCACGCGGCGTTCCGGATCTTCCGGCCGATCCTCCTTCCCTACTTCGAGCGGCTCGCGCACGTGATCGCCGTCTCCGAGGCGGCACGCGACGACGTGCTCCGCACGTTCACGCGCCCGATCTCGGTGGTGCCGAACGGGGTCGACCTCGCGCGCTTCCGTCCCGGCGTCGTGCCGGTGGCGCGCTACCGCGACGGCCGCGTCAACATTCTCTTCGTGGGGCGGTTCGATCCGCGAAAGGGCCTCCCGGAGCTCCTGGAGGCCTGTGAGCGGCTGGCGGAGCGAGGAACCGACTTCCGCCTGATCCTGGTCGGCGACGGCCGGCTCCGGCCCGGCCTGGAGCGACGGGCGCGCCGCTCCCTTCCGGGGCGCGTCGTCTTCGAGGGGCAGGTGCCGCACGAGCGGCTCCCGCAGTACTACGCGACCGCCGACCTCTTCTGCTCGCCCGCGCGCGGCGCGGAGAGCTTCGGTCTCGTGCTCCTCGAGGCGATGGCGCTCGGCGTCCCGGTCGTCGCGAGCGACATCCCCGGCTACCGCTGCGTCGTGAGCCACGGCACGGAGGGGCTCCTCACGCCGCCGCGCAATCCCGCGGCGCTCGCGGACGCGCTCGGGGGGCTGATCGAGGATCCCGAACGGCGCGCGCGGATGGGAGCCGCAGGCGTCCGCACGGCGGCGCGCTTCGGATGGGACCGGGTGGCGCGCGATCTGGAGCGGATCTACGCCTCCGTCCTGGGCGCTCGCGGCGAGGCGCCGGAGCGGGCGGCGGCCGAGGCGCCGGAGACGCCGGCCGCGGTCTGATGGGAGGAGCCGCATCGCTCCGGCTCTTCCGCGACACGAGCTTCCGGGCCCTCTGGATCGGCCAGGTCGTCTCGGTCTTCGGCGACCGGTTCACCTACCTGGCACTTCTCGCCGTCGTCATCGAGCACGCGCGCACCCCCGCGAATCCCGCGGCCGAGCTCTCCTGGATTCCGGTCGTCTCCTTCCTTCCCACGATCCTGTTCGGTCCCTGGATCGGAGCGCTGGTCGACACCTGGGACCGAAAGCGCGTCCTCGTCCTCTCCGACGCGGCCCGCGGCGTGGTCGCGCTCCTCTTCCTCGTCGTGGTACCCCACGCCGGCCTCACCGGGGCCTTCGGGCTCGTCTTCGCGCTCTACGTCGCCAACTCCTTCTTCCTCCCGGCCCGCTCCGCGATCCTGCCCGAAATGGTCCCCGAGGACCGGCTCGTCGAGGCGAACTCGCTCGTCACGCTCGCGGGCGTCGGCGCCACGATCGCCGGATCGCTCGCCGGGGGCGTCGCCATCGCCCGCTTCGGATGGAGGGTGGGGTTCGCGCTCGATGCGCTCACCTATTTCGTCTCGGTGGTGGCCCTGCTCTGGATCCGGGTCGTGCCGAGGGTTGTGGTGCCGTCAGCGCCACACCCGCCGCACACGGCGGGCGATGCCTACCGCGCCCTCTACGCCGACGTGCGCGAGGGCGCCCGCATCACGCTGCAGAGCCCCCGCGCCCTGGGCGCGATCGCCGCGACGGGGCTTCTCTGGGTGGCGGGAGGAGCCCTTCACGTCGCGGCGCCGATCCTGCTCGCGAGCCGCGGACACGGGATCGTCGCCGGCGTGGGAACGCTGCTCGCGGCGACGGCGACGGGCATGGTGGCGGGCTCGCTCGCGCTGGCCGCGCGCGGCGGCGGGGGCTCTCCCTGGGGCCGGACGGCGGCCGGGCTCGCGGGATCGGGAGCGGCACTCCTCCTCTTCGCCCGCTCGCACCGAACGGGCGCCGATCTCGCGCTGGGCTTTGGGGCCGGCGCCTTCGTGGCGCTCCTCCTGGTCACCACGGAGGCCGCGCTTCAGGGCGCGATCGGTCCCGTGGCGCGGGCGCGCGTCTTCGCGCTGCGCGACTTCACGGCTCGGCTCCTGGTGCTCGCGTCGGCAGGCCTCTGCGGCGTGCTGCTGGGGCGCGGGATGGTGCGGCCCGAATGGGCGGTGGCGGGAGCGGGAGCCCTGCTCATCGCGGGGGCTTTGACGCTGGCGTTCACGGCCCGGGCAAGGGATCGCGGGAAGGGAGTGCCGGCTTGAGCGCGGCCATCGGCCGCGCGGACGTCTAGAAGATCTTCTTCCCCTCCGCCACGATCTCGTTCAGAGCGTCGCGGAAGTACGGCGTGGAGTTGGCGAAATCAACCCCGACCCGCTCCTTGTAGGTCTCCCACGATTTCTTGATCTCGTAGCCGAGCACCGCGACCAGGTTCCCGTCGCGGATCCCACGCTCGCGCTTCTCCCGGTTGTAGATCGCGATGTCCGACGCCAGCACGCGCGCCAGCCTCCGCGCCCGCTCGTGCCGCTGCAGCTCCTCGGGCGAGAGCCCCTCGGGCAGCGTGGTCGCGGAAATGCGCGGACGATGAGTCTCGTGGTGCGCCGCGGGTTCATGGTGCGCGGGCGCCGCGGGCTCGTGGTGCGCGGGCGCCGCGGGCTCGTGGTGAACAGGCTCACGCTGGGCGGGCGGGGGCGCGGGCGCGACATGCGTCTCCTCGCGCGGAATGGGAGCGAAGACCGCCGCGCCGGCCGCGGGCTCCGTCGCCGCGGACTCCGGAGTTCCGAACAGAGCTTGCGCCGGCGCCGCGGCGTGCGGAGCCGGAGCGACGCTGGTCGAAGCCGCGGGAAAGCGCTCGAACTCCGAGGCCGCCGGATGCGAAGGCGGCGCGTGCGAGGGGAAGCGGTCGAAGCCGGAATCGGCCGGCTGAGACGGAGTCTCGGGCGCGGCCGAACGCCGCGAAGGCTCGGGCGTCGCGGGCGCCGCCTTGGGCTCGGCTGCCGGAGGGTGCGCCTGCGAAGGGGCTTCCACGGGAGCCGGCGGTGTCGCGGCATGAGCCGGCGCTTCGGGCGTGGGCGGCACGACCGGCAGCGGCTCCGGCGTCACCACCGGCGCGGATGGCTGCACCAGGAACACGGCGCTGCACTTCCGGCAGCGCACGCGCGCCCCCTGCGGCGGCACGAGCGAATCGGCGATCGTGTAGCGCGCGTGGCAGGCGGTGCATTCGATGGTCATGCCGTTCGATCCCCCGGTGCCCTGCGGTGATTCCCGTACGATCCGTCTATCGGCCTGCGACCCCGTATCTTTCGGGGTTTCGTGGTCTACCCCCCGGCCAGCAGATGGCCGGCGCCCGCGACGTGGGCCTCCACCCACTCCCGGAGCCGCTCCTCCCGCCCGCGCTCCCGCTCCCCCCGCTCGAGGAGCTCCGCCCCCAGGTCCCGGGCAGCCTCCATCAGGTCGGAGTCGCCCACCGGATCGGCCACCCGAAGCTCCGGAAACCCATGCTGCGCCGTGCCCAAGAGCTCGCCCGGCCCCCGAAGCCGGAGGTCCTCCTCGGCGAGCCGGAAGCCGTCGGTCACCCGCTGGAAGACGCCGACCCGCTTCCGGGCGAGGGCGCCGGCGTCCTTCGACAGCGCGAGCACGCATCGACCGGGCCGGTCCGCTCGTCCCACCCGGCCGCGGAGCTGGTGGAGCTGGGCCAGTCCGAACCGCTCCGGGTGTTCGATCACGACGAGGGTCGCGTCCGGAATGTCGAGTCCGACCTCGACCACGGTCGTCGCGACCAGGACTCGGGCTTCGCCTTCGCGGAAGCGCTCGATGGCGGCGCGGCGCTCGTCGGGCTTCAACCGCCCGTGCACCAGCGCGACGCCCGCGGCGGCCAGGGCCGGCACGCGCGCGAGGGCGGCCGCCTTCGAGACCGCGTCCTTCAGATCGACCGCCTCCGATTCCTCGACGAGAGGATAGACGACGAAGGCTCTCCCTCCTTCTTCGACTTCGCGCACGATCCGGTCGAGGAGCCCGCGCCGGTCCTCGCCGCTCACGATCGTGGTCTCGACCGGCGTGCGGCCGGGAGGCTTCTCGGTGAGAGGCGAGAGATCGAGATCCCCGTAGACCGCCATCGCCAGCGTGCGCGGGATCGGCGTCGCGGAGAGGACGAGCAGATGGGCGCCCGACGCGCCCACGCCCTTTTCCGCGAGGGCGATCCTTTGGCGCACGCCGAAACGGTGCTGCTCGTCGACGACGACGAAGCCGAGCGCCGGGAAGGCGACCTCCTTCTCGAGCAGCGCGTGCGTCCCGATCACGAGCGACAGCGCGCCCGAATCGAGTTCGGCCCGGATCCGGTCGCGCTCGGACTGCGGCGTGGAAGCGGTGAGGAGCGCGTGGCGGATCCCGCTCCCGGCCAGCAGGCGCTCCGCCGTCTTGGCGTGCTGCTCGGCGAGGATCGCGGTGGGCGCAAGAAGCGCGGTCTGGACGCCGGCGCCGGCCGCGCGCGCGGCGCCCGCCAGCGCGACCACGGTCTTTCCCGAGCCCACGTCGCCCAGGAGCAGCCGGCGCATCGCCGCCTCCTGGTCCAGGTCCTGCTCGATCGCCGCGATGGCTTCCCGCTGGGACCGCGTGAGCGCGAACGGGAGCGACGCCAGGAAGCGGCGCATGAGGTCGGCCCCTTCCCCGAGCGGCCGGGCGCGACGGTTCGCGCGATGCTCGACGCGCGCGAGCTGCAGCGCGATCTGAAGACGGAGCAGCTCCTCGAGCGCGAGACGGCGACGCGCCGGCTCGACCTGATCGAGCGATTCGGGAAAGTGAAGGCGCTCGAACGCGTCCTGGAGCCGCGGGAGCCCGGCGAGTGCGGCGTGATCGCGAGCGCGTGAGAACGTGACGGAGGATTCCGCGGCGTCGGGCGGAACCGGCGAGGAGCGCGTGACGGCGGACCCTCCCGTCGTGCCGGCGCTCGAATCGTCGAGCACGAGATCCGGAACGGGCGCCAGCTCGTCCAGCGCGTCGCGAACGCGGGCTCGAAGCCACCGCTCGGTGATCCCCTCCGTCAGGCCGTAGCGCGGCACGAGGCGCGACGTGTGCACGCGCTCCGACTCGTTTTCGTACGGCTCGAACTCGGGGTTGTGCAGCTCCACGCCGCGGAAGGGCTGCCCCTTCCCCGAGAAGACGTAGCGCTCCCCTTCCACGAGCTGCGGCCCGCGGAACGCCTGGTTGAACCAGACGGCGCGCGTGAAGCCCGACTCGTCACGAAGGGAAGCGCTCAGGTCGGCCCGCCCCCCGCGGCGCCGGTCCACCCGTTTGCTGACCACCGTCGCCACGATGGTGGCCTCGACCCCCGGCTGGAGATCGGCGATGGACGTGAAGTCGCGCCGGTCGCGATGCCCGGTGGGCACGTGGAAGAGGACGTCCCCCACGGTGAGGATCCCGAGCCGGGCGAGGCGCCCTGCCATCGCCGGGCCAACCCCCTTGAGGTATCGCACCGGATCGGAGAGGGAGTGCATTCGTCGAGGGTAGCATGGGCGCGGGAGCCGCTTCGCTCCCACGCGCGCGGGGCCGCAGCCGGTCGCGAGCGGTTCGCGCGGGTCGCCGCAGCCGGGCACGAGCTGCTCGGCCATTCGCTCGGGAGCGAGCGCCGCGCGCGCGCGGCCCATATCTCGCGCGACGCTCGCGGAGCAGACCGGCACCGTTCAGCGCAGGACGCGCCGCCCGTCGGGGCCGGAAGGCCAGTGCGGCGCGCAGTCGCTCTTCGAAGGAGGAGCACTCGAGCGTCATCGCGTGATCCGCGACGCGGCGGGCATCGTCCGCGCGGCAGCCCAGGCCGCGCAGCGCCGCGATCAGATCGTTCGTTTCCTCCCGACGGGCTTTCCGGGCCGCCGCTTCCCGTTCAGCGGCTTCTCGTTCAGCGGCTTCTCGTTCGGCGGCCTGTCGTTCGGCAGCCTGTCGTTCGGTGACCTGTCGTTCGGCAGCCTGTCGTTCTGCGACCCGTGGTTCCGCCATCTCTCGCTCGACCCGGGCGACCCTCGCGGCATGGCGCTTCAGGGCGGCATCCAGGCGCGCGACCCGCGCCTGCTCGCGCTTCCCTGCCATGAACCCGGCTCCGAACGTGTGCTCGGCTGCGTGCTGATTGTGGGGGCGGCACCGGAGGCGCAAGCCATCAACGGTGGAAATGCCGCCGCGCGCGAAGACGTCGACATGGTCGAACTCGAGGAAGCGGCGGGACGCGCACCGATGTCCGTCCGCGATGAGTTGGGATTGTCGCAAACGTCCAACGCGCGGCCCCAACGCGCGGCCCCAAATTGCGGGCCCCCACGCGCGCCCGAAACGCGCGACCCGGGCGCGAAGCCCCGCCCCAGGCCCATCTAAGGCGCCCCACCACCACCACTGGACAACCCGCCCCGCCTCCGCTAGACTTCCCCGCTCATATCCTTACCGGAGGAACCATGGCGAAGATTTGCGACATCTGCGGCAAGGGCGTGCAGTTCGGGCAGAACGTGAGCCACGCGAACAACGTGACCAAGCGCCGCTGGGAAGTGAACTTGCAGACGGTGCGGGCCACGGTGGAAGGGCGCCCGAAGCGGCTCCGCGTCTGCACACGCTGCATCCGGACCGGACGGGTCCAGAAGAGCATGCCCCAGGCGCAGGCGCTCCGCGCCCGCTCGGCCTAGCCGCACCGCCGCCGGGTCCGGGGCCGCAACACGCGCCCCCTCGCGCACCGCCCCACGCGCACGCGCACCCGGAATCGTAAACGCAAACGCCCGCTCCTTCCCGGAGCGGGCGTTCGCTTTGTCGGGCCGGGGACCC
>DASSLZ010000316.1:0-2026 GCA_035689165.1 Candidatus Eiseniibacteriota bacterium
TCAAGAGAAAGCTCCCGTCCCTGACGACGCCGTCGACCCGCGCGTAGACCGTCGGGGCCGGCGCGTGCTCGATGCAGCGGCGCGCCTGGGCCACGAGGTCCTCGCCCACCGTCGCGTTCTCGTGGGTGCCGCCGAATTGAAATTGAACGCGGTAGTCGCCGGCTTTCGGTCGCTTGCGGACGGCGTGGCTGAAGACCCCGTCGAAGAACATCAGGGCGAGCTCGCCGCCGCTCTGGATCTCGGGCAGGAAGGGCTGCACCAGAACCCCCCGATCCTCGAGGGTCCTCGCGATGTCGGCGGCGTGGCGGTCGAACTCTTCGAGGCGAAAGCGCAGGAGCCGGTAGCCGCCGCCGCCGATGGCCGGCTTGACCACGACCTCATCCCAGCCGCGGGCGCGCGCCCGGGCCGCGATGTCGGCGCCATCCCCCCGTTCGACGCAAAGGGTGGGGACGACCGCGACGCCCGACCGCGCGAGGCTCTCCAGGTAGCCCTTGTCGAAATTCCATTCGAGGATCTCGCGCGGGTTGCAGAGGAGCACATCCTCGGCGATCCGCGCATCCAGCCAGGCGCGGAACTCGGCGACGCGCTCGAAATAGTCCCAGGGCGAGCGCATGATCAAGGCATCGAACGAGGACCAATCGATGCTCGCGTCGCTCCACACGGCCGGTGACGAGGCGATGCCGATGTCCGCGAGCGCCGGCGTCAGCAGACGATCGTCCTCGTAGAGATCGGCGAACGCCTCGCTGGTCACCAGCGCCACTCGCGTCATGGGGCGACCACCCGATCGGGCGCGAGGTCGCCCGGAGTCCGGCAGCCCAGGAGGGCCAGCGTCCGGTCGAATTCGTCGCTCAGGATCTGCAGCGCCCTCGCCGCTCCGGCCGTGCCGCCGGCGGCCAGCCCATAGGCGAGCGCCCGACCCAGGAGGACTCCCTCCGCCCCCAGGGCGAGAGCCTTGGCGATATCGCCGCCGCGACGGACGCCGCCATCCACCAGGATCGACGCGCGCCCGCCGATCTCGCGAACCACATCGGGCAGGGCGTCCATCCCGCTGATGGCGCCGTCCAGCTGGCGGCCCCCGTGGTTCGAGAGAATGACGCCGTCGACGCCGCACTCCACCGCCAGCGCGGCGTCGTCCGCCCTGAGGACGCCCTTCAGAAGGAGCTTCCCTTTCCAGAGATCGCGGAAGCGGCGCAGGTCGTCCCAGCAGAGCGAGGGGTCGAACATCTTGGATGGCAGGAACGAAGCGGCGTTCCGGCCCGCTCCGATGCCGCGCTCGACGACGGCGAAGCGTGGCCGGCGGGCCGCGACGGTCATGAGCCATCGAGGGTGTCTCAGCATGTCGAGCTTCGTTCCCAGGGTGAACCGGGCATCAGGCCGAAGCCCGGACCGGAGATCCCGCTCCCGCTTCCCAGAGACCGGGAAGTCGCTCGTGATGATGAGCGCCTCGAAGCCCGCGTCCGCGGCCCGCCGGATCAACCCCTCGCTCACGGCCCGCTCCTGAAAGACGTAGCACTGGAACCAGAGCCGCCCCGACGCATCACGCGCGACGTCCTCCATCGAATCCATGGAGCTGGTGGAGAGGGCGAAGGGGATGCCGGCCCTCGCCGCGGCGCGGGCCAGTTCGAGATCGCCGTGATGCCGGACCAGGCCGAGCAGCCCCACGGGTGCCGCAACCACGGGCAGAGCCGACGGAGAGCCGAGGATCGGAGCCACCATGCTCCGCCCCGAGACGCCCACGAGCGTTCGGGGGCGAAAACGGAGCCGCTCGAAGGAGCGGCGATTGGCGTCGAGCGTCCGCTCGTCCTCGGCGCCTCCATCCAGGAAATCGAAGACGAAACGCGGGACGCGCTTCCGCGCCATCCCGCGCAGCTCCTCGACATTGATCGCCCGGATGAAGTCAGGCATGGCCGGCCCACCGCAGCACGCGCAGGGCACGAAGGGTGTTCCACCGGCTCGGCCTGCCTTCCCCGTCGTCGATCTCAACCGGCATCACGCCAGGATACCTCGTATCGAGCGCCCACCGCCC
>DASSLZ010000317.1:0-6549 GCA_035689165.1 Candidatus Eiseniibacteriota bacterium
TCGCGACCCCGGTCGTGGCGGTCGCGCCATCCCCGAAATTCCAGGCGTAGGTGAGCGGGGATCCGACCATGCTGCGCGATCCGGTGCCGTCCACCGTGAGCGTCCGGCCGGCCTGAACCTGGTATGGACCGCCGGCTTCGGCCCGGAGCGGACCGAGACCGTCCGCGTCCTGAAATTCGGATCCCAGCTTGTAGGTGTTGTCGCCGTCGTAGCCCATACAGCTCGTCCCGAAGGCCGTGATCTGCACGACGTGGCGCGGCAGGTACGGCTCGATGAAGATCGAGGGATCACCCGAGACGACGTGGATGGGCAGGGTCGCGAGGAGATGCTTTCCCGGCGGGAACTGATCGCTCCACCCCCAGCCGTTGTGATACCAGGCCGTGTCGGTGGTGTCCTCGTACATCGCGAAGCAGGCCGGCGTGGGCGTGGAGAACGGAAGCCGGTTCTGCATCGGCCCCCACTGGACCTCGCCCCCCGCCGCGTGGAGCACGACCGCGTAGGAGTTGATCGTGAGCCCGTTGCCCGAATCGGCGACGACGCAGCTCACCGGCGTTCCGTCACGGTTCTGATTCGTGACGATCCAGATGTCCACGAACGTCGTCCCCGGCCCAAGCCGGTCGTTCGCGTCATGGGTGCCGTCTTTGTTGGTATCGAGGAACAGGTACTGCGATGCTGCGGGGACCGGCACGAGAACCGCGAGAACGACGAGGAGACCCAGGGGCAAGAGCGCGAGAGCACGCATGTGGCCCGCCTTCCTCCGCGCGGCTTCCGGCCAGCTTGCCGCGCGACTCGAAGGTACGTTAGGTCCGGTCCCTTCCGGCGTCAAGGGAGTCTTGCCCTTCTTCACTAGGTAGGCCTTCGGGCCTCTGCTATAGAGGAGCTACGTGAAACCGATGAGCCGGGCACGGTTACAGGTCCTGGCGACGGCTCTCATCTTCTCGGTGGGGGGCGCCGGGATCAAGGCGTGCGCCTTGACCAGCTGGCAGGTGGCGAGCTTCCGTTCGGGAATCGCCACGATCGCGGTCTGGCTGATGATGCCGGAGGCCCGCCGCGGCTTTCGGCGCCCGGTGTGGCTGGTATCGCTGGCCTACGCCGCGACCGTTCTCCTCTTCGTCCTGGCGAACAAGCTCACCACGTCGGCGAACACGATCTTCCTCCAGTCGACGGCGCCGCTCTATATCCTGCTGCTGGCGCCGGCCCTCCTCCGCGAGAAGACGCGCGCGTTCGACTGGGCGATCATCGGACTCATCGCGATCGGCCTCTCCTTCTTCTTCGTGGGCGCCGAGCCTCCCCTGCGAACCGCGCCCAACCCCGTCCTCGGCAACATCCTGGCGGCCGCAGCGGGGATCACCTGGGCCTTGACCGTGATGGGGCTGCGCTGGATCGGACGCGCGGAGGGCGCCTCGGGATCCACTCCCGCCGTCGTGCTCGCGGGCAACGCCATCGCCTTCCTGGTCGCGCTCCCCTTCGCGCTTCCCGTGGAGCACGCGCGGGCTCTCGACTGGGTGATCGTGTCGGGCCTGGGGGTGGTGCAGATCGGCGTGGCGTACGTGTTCCTGGTGCGGGCCATGCGCCACGTGCCGGCGCTGGAGGCTTCGGTGCTGCTTCTCCTCGAGCCGGCGCTGAACCCGCTCTGGGCCTGGCTCATTCACGGGGAGCGGCCGGGCCCCTGGTCCAACGCGGGCGGGCTGCTCATCCTCGGCGCCACGGCGCTCAAGACGTGGCTGGATTCGCCCCGGGGGTTCCGTCCGCGTAGCGCACCACCAGCACCGTGACGTCGTCGGCGGGCGGATGACCCCCCGCGAACATCCGCACGTCGTCGAGCAGCGATTGGAGGATCGTCCCCGGAGGGCCTCCCCGGCTTCGCTCGAGACATGAGAGCAGGCGGTCTTCGCCGTACTGCTCCCCGCTGGCCGCCTCGGCGTCGGTGACGCCGTCGCTGTAGAGCACCAGCGTGTCTCCCGGCGCGAGCATCGACTCCTCCTCGGCGTAGGACGCGAAGTCGAAGGCGCCCACCATCAGGCCGCCCTGTTCCAGGCGCGACATCGTCCCGTCGCCGCGGAACAGGAAGCCCGGGTTGTGCCCCGCGTTGCAGGTGATCAGCTTCCCCGCCCGGTCCAGGCAGCCGTAGAAGAGGGTCGCGAAGCGCGCCTCGATCGCGCGGCGAAGAAGCGCCTTGTTGACGCGGTCGACGGTCGTGGCGGGCGGCACGTCCAGCCCCACGTGCGAGGCGAGGATCCCCTGGGCCATCGCGGCCAGGATCGCCGCGGGCGGCCCCTTGCCCGCGACGTCCCCGAGCGCGAACGCAAGGCAACCGTCGCCCAGCTCGAAGTAGTCGAAGAAGTCGCCGCCGATGGTCCGGCAGGGAATGGACGATCCGGTCGCGCTACACGTGGCCGCCTCGTGGGAATGGGGCGGCAGCAGCGCCTGCTGGATGGAGGCCGCCGTGCGCAGCTCCTGCTGCTCGCGTCCGCGGGCTTCCGCCGTGGCGATGACATGCGTCAGGTACCGGCGCTGGAAGGAGAATGCGTAATTCACCGCCAGGAACAGGGCGCCGAACAGCGCGGACCAGAGGAAGACCTCCACGAAGACGTGCGCCGACCGGAGAAGCCCGGGGGCGATCGTGAAATGGAGCAGGACCGCGGCGAGAAGGCTCCCCACCATGCTCGCCACGCCATAGCTCGCGACCTCGAGCGCGAGGGCGCGGCCCCGATCGGCGCGCCCGCCCGCGTTGATCCGGGGCCGGACCCAGGCCGAGTTCGCCTCGATGCACCACGAGATGATCGCCGAGAAGACCAGCGAGGCGGTCAGGTACCCGCGAAAGGACGCCCCTTTGGACCCGTCGAGGAAGGTGAAGAAGAGAGCGAAGGGAACGGAGATGACGACCGGGCGGAGGAGGAACCGCCACAGACGCGTGGTGCGGAAGGAGCGCGCGGGCATGCGCGCGATCCTAGCACGCCGCTTCGGCTTCCAGCTCCTTCAGCTTTCGGTACAGGTTGCGCTCGCTGATCCCGAGGATCTTGGCCGCCCGCTGGCGATGGCCGTTGCACTCGCCCAGGACCTGCCGGATGTATCTCCGCTCGGCTTCGGCCAGGGTCATCCGGGCATTCGCCAGCTCCCCGTTTCGAACGGGCGCCGCGCGCACTCCGATCGGGAGCTCCGAGGGCTGGAGAACGTCGCCGTCCGAGAGGATCAACGCGCGCTCGATCACGTTCTGCAGCTCGCGCGCGTTCCCCGGCCAGTCGTAGCGCACCAGCACGCTCATCGCCTCGGGGCTCACCGTGACGCCGCGCTTCGCGACGACGCCGCTCGAGTGGATGAAGTGCTCGACTAAGAGCGGGATGTCCTCGCGGCGGTCGCGGAGCGGCGGGATCTGGATCGAGAAAACGTTCAGGCGGTAGTAAAGGTCCTCGCGGAAGGTGCCCGCGTGCATCATGGCCTCGAGGTCGCGGTTGGTCGCCGCGATCACGCGCACGTCCACCGAGACGTCGGAGGTCCCGCCCACCCGCCGGAAGACGCCCGTTTCCAGCACGCGGAGGAGCTTCACCTGCAGCGCCGGCGTCACCTCGCCGATCTCGTCCAGGAACAGCGTGCCCCGGTCGGCGACCTCGAAGAGGCCGTGCTTGAGGCGGACAGCGCCCGTGTAGGCGCCCTTCTCGTGCCCGAAGAGCTCGCTCTGGAGCAGGTTCTCGTGGAGCGAGGCGCAGTCGACGACGACGAAGGGCCGCCGGGCCCGGCGGCTCGCGCGATGGACGGCGCGCGCCACGAGCTCTTTCCCCACGCCGCTCTCGCCCCGGATCAGGACGGTGGAATCGGTGCCCGCCACGCGGCCGATCAGACCCATGACCTCACGGAGCGGCGCCGTGGAGCCGACGATCCGATCGCTCGGCTTCAGCCGGTCGACGTCGCGCTGCAGGGCGAGGTTCTCGCGGGCCAGAGCCTGGACCTGGAGCGCCCGCTGGAGCACCGCTTCCATCTGTCCCAGGGTGCACGGCTTCGCCAGGAAATCGAAGGCGCCCTGCTTCATCGCCCAGATCGCCTCCTGTACGGTGCCGAAGGCGGTGAGGACGATCACCTGCGTCGCGGGGAACGCTCCATGGATCTCGGGAATCAGGTCGAGGCCGTTGCCATCGGGGAGGCGCAGATCCAGGAACGCGACGTCGTAGGCACGCTCCGCCAGCAGCTCGCGAGCCTCCGCCAGGCAGCCGGCGGTCTCCAGCGAGTAGCCGGCGTGCCGCAGCTCCTCGTGCGCGATCACGCGGAACGATTCTTCATCGTCGACCAGGAGAACCCGGGGCTCAGCCATCTTCTCCTCCGCGAGGTTGGATCGGCAGCTCGACCGTGAAGCGCGCACCGTGCGGCGTGAGATTCTCGGTTCGGATCACGCCCCCCTGCCGTGCGACGATGCTCTGGGAGATGGAGAGCCCCAGCCCCGTTCCCCGCCCCGGAGGCTTCGTCGTGAAGAAGGGATCCCAGATGCGGTCCTTGATCTCGGGAGGCACGCCCGTCCCGGTGTCGTCGACCTCGAGCATGGCCGCCGTCCCCGAGAAGTGGGTGCGCGCCGTGAGCACGCCTCCCTTCGGCATCGCCTGGAGCGCGTTCATCATGATGTTCAGGCAGACGCTCCGCATCGCGCCCTCGCGCGCCCAGATGCACGGGACCCCGGGAGCCAGCTCCAGCTGGGAGCGGATCCCCTGCACCGTCATCTGGTATCCGAGCAGCGCGGCCGTGTCGTCCACCGCGCGATTCAGGTTGAACCAGTTCGCCTTCTCGGACTCGGGCCGGGCGAGGAGCATCAGCTTGTCGGCGATGTCGCGTACCCGTCGCGTCTCCCGCTCCAGGATGTCGAGCAGCCGCGTGGCGTCGGCGGCGGAGGCGGCCCCCTGGGGATCGAGGAGACGCCGGCGAAGCGCCTCGACCCCGGCGAGCAGCGAGGCGAGCGGGTTGTTGATCTCGTGGGCGACGCCGGCGGCCAGGATGCCCAGCGAAGCGAGACGCTCGCTGTGGCTGAGCTGCCGTTCCAGGGCGCCGCGATCCTCCACGAGGGGGAGGGGTGCGACGATCCCCGCGACCGGCACCGGTGCGGCGGGCGCCGGCGTACCGGCAGGACTCGGGTTCATTCCGGCAGAACTTCCCACTGACATGGCGGTCTCCGTTCTCTGACAGATTGGCAGAGGAGACCCGCCCGCCGATACGGTACCTAGGTAGAAGTCCCTCCCCTACCGGAGCCGAAGTGCTTGGCCGGTGGAGGGTCCGGGGCATGGGGCGGAGCGGGGCCGCCGCGGGAGGGTCGCGGCACAATTCGTGCGGCGCTGCACTCCCGGTCGAGGCGACGACCAAAGCACCGATCGCGATGCCGGGAAGCGCCGCGCCGCCCGGCCGCGCGGAACCACCATGGCGTGCAAAGGGGGAGATGGAATGAAACCGCTCATCTCGGATGCCGGGATCTCGGCGCTTCGCCGGGAGATGGACCGGCTCTTCGACCAGTTCTGGGGCTCGGAAACGCCGGTCAACACGTACGGGGTGTGGGTCCCCTCGCTCGACATCGCCGACAAGGGCGACGCGATCGTCGTGAAGGCTGAAGTCCCGGGCGTGGATCCGAAGGAGATCCAGGTCTCGGTGGACGACAACATGCTCACGCTATCGGGCGAGAAGCGGTACGAGAAGGACGAGAAGGACGAGAAACACTATCGCATGGAGCGGTCGATGGGCACCTTCACCCGGAGCGTCCAGCTCCCGCTGCCCGTCGATGCGACGAACGTCACGGCCGTCTTCAAACACGGTCTGCTCACCATCCGGCTCCCGAAAACGAAGGCCGTGAAAGGCGCCTCGATCCCGGTGAAGATCGAATGACGTCCCGAAGCTCCTAGAGGTCGAGCTCCATGTAGAGGGCGCCGGGAACCGGGTTCGGGCGATAGGGCTCGATCGCGCGAAAACCAAGCGCGCGGTATAGCGCGATGGCCGCGTCCATTCCCGGTACCGTGTCGAGCCGCATGCGGCGATATCCGCGGGCGCGAGCTTCGCGAATCGACGCGGCGGCGAGATCACGCCCGGCGCCCCGGCCTCGATAGGCCGGCCGCACGTACAGCCGCTTCATCTCGCACACGCCGCTCGCGAAGGGGCGGATCGCGATGCACCCCGCCGTGCCCGCTTCCGTGGTGGCCAGGAGCAGGCACCCCTCCGGTTCGGCGTAGGCTCCCGGAAGGGTCGCCACCTCGCGCTCGAAATCCTGGAAGCCCAGATCGAACCCGAGCGATGACGCGTATTCGAGAAAGAGGACCCGCGCGAGCGCGAAGTCCTCCGGAGTCCCGGCGCGGCGGATGGAGACCGGTCGCGCGGCCACGGCGCGGCGTGTCAGCCCGCGGCGGGAGGCGCGCCGGCGGCGGGCGCCGCCGGAAACACGGTCGGCACGCTCGCGACGACGTGGATCAGAGCGCGATTGGCGCCAGCGTGCCGGAGCAGGGTCAGCTTGTCCCCTTCCACGCGCATCTTGCCCGTGAGGATCGCCACCGCCGCCAGGGTCCGCCGCTCGAGGATCTCCCGCCAGAG
>DASSLZ010000318.1:0-16881 GCA_035689165.1 Candidatus Eiseniibacteriota bacterium
CGGCTTCGGGAGCGACGCGGTCGCGGATCTTCGCTTCCGTGACGAGGTGCGGCACCGGGACCGGCTCCAGCGAACCCAGGGAGCGGAAGGCGGACCAGGCGCCGCGCGCGACGGGATTGGCGCCCCAGGGAATCCGGAGCAACACCGTCCGCGTGGGAAGCGAGGGCTGTCCCCACGCGCCGCCGTCGACGCCGCCCGGGATGCGGATTTCGGTGAGGTCGTAGCCCGCGATCCGCGCCCGGAACGTCTGGGCGTCACCGATCGGGACGCGCACGCGGTACCCCGTGGGTGTCACGCTTTCGACGATGGGGACCGGCGCCGGGAGCGGCGTCGCGGAGGACGCGGACGGGATCTGCGCGCGGGCCCCGGAGCCGGGCGCCAGGAGAACGGCGAGGGAAACCGCGGCCAGGAGCGCGGCGCCGGAGCGGGCGGGCCGGGAGGAGCGGGGCGTGCGGAAGTCGGGACGCCTCAAGACTCGGGAATCCGCTCGGCTTCCTCGATCAGCATGACCGGAATGTCGTCCACGATCGGGTATCGGAGACGACAGCGCTCGCACACCAGCCGCTCGGCGGCGCGATCGTAGACGAGGTCTCCGCGGCATTGGGGACAGACCAGGATCTCCAGCAGTTCGTCGCTCAACGGCATGGCTCAGGCTCCCGAGGCGGCCGCGGGGGCCGCGCTCTCCTCCAGATACACCCCCATCCGCATGTACTTCTCCAGCCGGCGATCGAGAAGCTCCTGGGCCGGGAGATCGATCAGCGCCCGGATGTGGCGCAGGACCGCTTCCTGGACGCGGCGGGCGGTCGCCTCCGGATCGCGATGCGCGCCGCCGACCGGCTCGGGAATCACCTCGTCGATGACCTTGAGCTCGAGCAGATCCTGAGCGGTCAGCTTCAGCGCCTCCGCGGCCTGCTCCGCCTTGGTCGCGTCCTTCCAGAGGATGGCGGCGCACCCTTCCGGCGTGATCACCGAGTAGATCGAGTTCTCGAGCATCATCACGACGTCCCCCACCGCGATCGCGAGGGCGCCGCCCGACCCGCCCTCGCCGATCACCACCGTGACGATCGGCACCGCGAGGTGGGCCATCTCCAGGATGTTCCGCGCGAGCGCCTCGGACTGGCCGCGCTCCTCGGCGCCCAGGCCGGGATAGGCGCCCGGCGTGTCCACGAAGGTCACGATCGGGATCCCGAAGTTCGCGGCCAGGCGCATCAGGCGAAGCGCTTTCCGGTAACCCTCCGGGTGCGCCATGCCGAAGTTGCGGTAGATGTTCTCCTTGGTGTCCCGGCCCTTCTGGTGCCCGATGAGCATGAGCGGCAGCCCGTCCACCACGGCGATGCCGCCCACCATCGCGGGATCGTCGGCGAAGCGGCGGTCGCCATGCAGCTCCATGAACTCGGGCGCCATGACGGCCAGATAGTCGAGGGTGTAGGGACGGCGCGGATGGCGCGCCAGCTTCACGCGCTGCCACCGGGTCAGCTTGGAGTAGATCTCCTGCCGGAGGCGGTCCGCCTTCTTCTCCAGCCGCGAGACCTCTTCCTGGGCCGCGGCATCCCCATCCTGCGCCAGACCGCGGGCGTCCTCGATCCGCCGCTCCAGATCGAGGAGCGGCTTCTCGAAATCGAGCCAGGTTCCGTTCATGGGTCCCTCCGGGTCAGAAGGGAACGGCCTCCGCGCGCCCGCCCGCGCTCGGCGAATCGAGCGCGGGTCCGGTGACTCTCACGGCGTCGGCGCCGAGGCGCTCCCGAAGCGCCTGGAGCAGCTCCTCGCTGGGCGAGACCAGGAGCCGGCGCGCGCGGATCGTGACCGCGTCCGCGCCCTCCGCTCCCGGAACCTTGAAGTATACGGGGCTTTCGCCGGGGTGGCGAACCAGCACCGAGCGGATCTCCTCGGGGGTGACCGAGGGCGGAGCCTTGACGAGGTCGATCCGGAGCTCGATCGGACCCCCCTCCCCCGGGTGCGGGACGGGGCGGACCGCCGTGAGCACCATCTTGGGATCGGCCTCTTCGCGCACGTTCACCTTGCCGCGTACCTCGATCACGGTGCCCGGGACCAGCGCCGCGCGGCTCCGCTCGAAGAGGTCGGAGAACAGGGTCGTCTCGACCGTGCCCCGCAGATCCTCGATCGTGACGAACGCCATCGGCCGCTTGTTCCGGTCCACGTGGGGCTTCATCGCGGCGATCAGTCCGATCAGCACGACCTCCTGCCCCTCGCGGCACTCGCGGAGCCGCGCGGTCGTGTGGGTCGCGCGCGCCTCGATGATGTGCCGGTAGGCGCCGAGCGGATGGTCGGAGAAATAGAAGCCCAGCACCTCCTTCTCCCGCCGGAGCCGCTCTTCCAGACCCCAGGGCGCGATCAGGGGAAGCGGCGGGTCGGAGGGCGCCGCCATCGGATCGGAGCCGAAGAGGCTCTCCTGATGTTTCGCGACCGAGCGGGCGCGCTCCTGGATCTGCGCGAGCAGGTCCCCGACCGCTTCGAGGAGCTGCGCCCGGTCGCCTTCGAGGCCGTCGCAGGCGCCGGCCTGGATCAGGGACTCGACGACGCGCCGGTTCAGGGCGGCGGTGTCCACGCGGCGCAGGAAGTCGGAGAGCGAGCGGAAGGGCCCTCCCTCGTCGCGCGCCTTCACGATCGCCTCGACCGAACCGACGCCGACGTTCTTCACGGCGGAGAGGCCGAAGCGGATGGCGTTTCCCTCCAGCGTGAAGGAGGCCTTGCTCCGGTTCACGTCCGGCGCGAGCACCTGAAGCCCGGTGCGGCGCGCCTCGTCCACGAGCGCGACGATCCGGTCGGTGTCGCCGACTTCGCTGGTGAGCGACGCCGCGAGATACGCGGCCGGATGGTGCGCTTTCAGATACGCGCACTGATAGGAGAGGATCGCGTAGGCCGCGCTGTGGGCCCGCACGAAGCCGTACCCCGCGAACTTCTCCATGAGATCGAAGATGTCCTCGGCCGTCTTCTTCGGCACCTGCCGCTCGGCGCAGCCGTCGAGGAACGACTTCTTCATGCGGGCCATCTCCTCCGGCTTCTTCTTCCCCATCGCCCGCCGGAGCAGGTCCGCCTGCGCGAGCGTGAACCCCGCCAGCCGGTTCGCGATCTGCATCACCTGGTCCTGGTAGGCGATGACGCCGTAGGTGTTCTTCAAGATCGGCTCGAGCGCCGGGTGCATGTAGGTGACCTTCTGCTTCCCGTGCTTGCGCTTGACGAAGTCGTCGATCATGCCGCTCTGGATGGGGCCGGGACGGAAGAGCGCGTTGATCGCGATGATGTCCTCGAACGTGTCGGGCATGAGCTTCCGGAGGAGGTCGCGCATCCCCGAGGACTCCAGCTGGAACACTCCGACCGACTGCGCCTTCCCCAGCAGGTCGAACGTGGCCTTGTCGTCCAGTGGGATCTCCTTGAGGTCGATCGTCGCGCCGGTCGCCTGCCTCGCGTGCGCCACCGCGTCCTCCAGCACCGTCAGGGTGCGGAGTCCGAGGAAGTCCATCTTCAGGAGGCCGACCTTCTCGAGCGAGTTCATGTCGAACTGGGTCGTGAAGTCCCCCTTCGGGGACTTGTAGACCGGCACGTAGTCCATGAGCGGCCCAGGCGCGATGAGCACGCCCGCCGCGTGCGTCGAGGCGTGCCGCGCCAGCCCCTCCAGGGCGAGCGAGCAGCGCATCAGGCGGGCGTAGGTCTCCCCCTGCTGCGGGAGCGCCTTGAGCTCGGGGACGATCTCGAGCGCCTTCGGGAGCGTCATCCCCAGGTCGGGCGGTACCAGCTTGGCGACGCGATCCACCTCGGCATAGGTCATCCCGATCGCGCGCCCGACGTCCCGGACGACCGCGCGCGCGGCCATGGTTCCGAACGTGATGATCTGGCTCACGCTCTCCCGGCCGTAGCGGCCCACGACGTAGTCGATCACTTTCTGGCGCGTCTCGTACGAGAAGTCGATGTCGATGTCGGGCATGCTGACCCGCTCGGGATTCAGGAAGCGCTCGAAGAGGAGGTCGAACCGGATCGGATCGAGGTCGGTGATCCCGAGACAGTAGGAAACGATGCTCCCCGCGGCCGAGCCGCGTCCCGGCCCCACGGCGACGCCGTTGTTCCGCGCGTAGTCGGTGAAATCGCGCACGATCAGGAAGTAGCGCGCGTAGCCGACCTTGCAGATGACGTCCAGCTCGTACTCCAGGCGCGTGCGATGGACGTCCTCGATCGCGTCGCCGTAGCGGCGCGCCAGCCCCTCTTCGGCGAGGCGCCGGAGATACCCCTCCTCGCTCTCGATATCGGGCGGCAGCGGGAAGGACGGAAGCTGCACGCGCTCGGTGTCCAGCGCCAGCTCGCAGCGCTCGGCCGCGACCAGCGTGTTCCGGAGCGCCTCCGGGGCGTGCGCGAACAGGGTGGCCATCTCGTCGGGGGTCTTCACGTACAGCTGATCGGTCGCGAAGCGGAACCGGTCGGGATCGAGCATCGTCTTGCCGGTCTGGATGCAGAGGAGCACCTCGTGCGCCTCGGCGTCCTCGCGCTGCAGATAGTGGCAGTCGTTCGTCGCCACGACCGGGATCTCCATCCGCCGGCCCAGCTCGAGCAGCCCTTCCGCCGAGACGCGCTCGTCGGGGATGCCGTGATCCTGGATCTCGAAGAAGTAGGAGTCGGCCCCGTACAGGTCGCGGTACCAGCCCGCCGCGGCCCGAGCCCCTTCGAGGTCGCCGGCGACGACCCGCTGCGGCACCTCGCCGCGCAGGCAGGCGCTCAGGCAGAGGAGCCCGCCGGCGTGGGCGGCGAGAAGCTCCTTGTCGACGCGCGGCTTGTAGTGGAAGCCCTCGGTGAAGCCGAGGGAGGAGAGCTTCATGAGGTTGCGATAGCCCTCGCGGTTCTTCGCGAGGAGCACCAGGTGGTCGTAGGCGCCCTTGCCGTCGGGGCCGCGCGATTTCTCGCCGCGCGCGCCGTGCGCCACGTAGACCTCGCAGCCGATGATCGGCTTCAGGCCGGCGGCCTTGGCTATCCCGTAGAACTCGACCGCGCCGAAGAGATTGCCGTGATCCGTGAGCGCGATCGCCGGCATGCCGAGCTTCTTCGCGCGGTCGATCAGGCGGTCGAGCCGGCAGGCGCCGTCGAGAAGCGAGTAGTCGCTGTGGTTATGGAGATGGACGAAGGGCGCGCTCATGCGCGCACCGGAGGCGTCGCGGGGATTCCGTCGGGGGCACGATCCACGATCGCAGTATACGCGACACGGGACGCGCGGGCGGCATTTTCGAGGGGCCGCGCCGAGCGGTCAGCGACCTCGAGGGTCGGGAGAATTGGAATCGTCGGGAGGAGGACGGTTCGGCACGCTTTGATCGAACGGCGGCTCGTCGTCGGGCTGAGCCTCGTCGTCCGAAGGACGCTGCTCCAGGTCGTCACCGTGATCGAACGCGCTGGTCGAATCCCCTTCCTGGAAGAGCGACGGCGCGTGGAAGGCGGGACAGACGGTGCGCGGTTCGGTTCCCGACGCGAACGCCACGCGCATGACGCGCGGACAGTCGGGACCCGCGCGATAGCCGGTCTGCGCGTCGATCCACACCTCGACGACGCCCGGCGGCGCGGCGAAGTCGCGCACCGGAAGATGGCGGTGCGCCTCCTCCATGAAGCGTACCCAGATCGGCACCGCCGCCTGCGTGCCGGTCAGCCCGAGCTTCCGGTTATGGTCGCAGCCCACCCACACGCCGGCCACGAGCTGCGGCGTGTAGCCCATGAACCAGGCGTCGTTCTCATCGTCGGTGGTCCCGGTCTTTCCCGCCGCGGGCCGCGTGAAGCCGTACTGCGAGCGGATCCCCGCCGCCGTGCCGTAGATGACCGGACCCTCCAGCATGATCGTGGCCATGTAGGCCGTCTCGGGCCGGAGCACGCGGCGCATCTCCTTCTTCGGCGACCAGACTTCGTCCCCGGCGCGGTCGAGCACGGCGCGCACGGCGACCGGGCGGATCCAGACCCCGCCGTTGGCGAGCGCCGCGTAGGCCGTCGTCAGCTCGAGCGGGGTCACCTCGCTCGTGCCCAGGGAGAGCGAGGCCACCTCGCGGAGCCGGCTCTGGATCCCCAGCACGTGCGCCGTGCGGGCCACGTTCGGAATCCCCACCATCTCCGCCAGGTGGACCGTGGCCGCGTTCAGCGAGCGCGCGAGCGCGCGCGCCGCGGTGACGTGCCCCTCGTACGAGTTCTCGTAGTTGCGGGGAGCCCAGGGCCCCTGCGGCGTCATGAAGGTGTCGGGCATGTCCTCGAGCATGGTGGCGGCCGTCAGCGGCGGCCGGCGCCCCTGATACGGAGAGTCGAGCGCGGCCACGTAGACGAACGGCTTGAACGCGGAGCCGGGCTGCCGGCGGGAATCCACCGCGCGGTTGTAGGGCGATTCGGCGTAGCTCCGTCCCCCGACCATCGCGCGCAGGTAGCCGTCGGCGGGATCGATCGCGACCAGCGCGGCCTGGGCGGGATCCCGGTCGGCGCCGCCGCGCCCGGATCGCCAGTCGGCTTCGCGCGCGCCGTCTTTCACGGCGCGCTCGGCGCTCTCCTGCACCTCGGGATCGATCGTGGTGAAGATGGAGTAGCCGCGCGCGCTCAGATCCAGCGGCGGGATGTCCTTGGAGAGGATCTCCCGCACGTAGTCCACGAAGTACGGCGCCTTCGTGGTAGGCGGCGGGTTCGCGCCGAAGCGCATCGGCATGCGGCGGTAGCGGCGCGCGTCCTCCTTGGAGATCCAGCCGCAATCGACCATGTCGGCGAGCACCTGGTCGCGCCGCGCCAGCGCGGCCCCGCGGTCGCGGTAGGGCGAGAGGCGGTTCGGAGCCGGGATGATCCCGGCGAGCATGGCCCCCTCCGGGAGGGTCAGCTCCTTGGCGTGCTTGTTGAAGTAGAAGAGCGACGCCTCCTCGACCCCGCAGACGCTCCAGCTTCCCCGCTGGCCCAGGTAGATCTGGTTCAGGTAGAGCTCGAGGATCTTCTCTTTCGGATAGCGCATCTCGATCAGGAGCGCGAGCAGCGCCTCATGGAATTTCCGGAAGATGTTCCGCTCCTGCGAGAGGAAGAGGTTCTTGGCGAGCTGCTGGTTGATCGTGCTTCCCCCCTCGACCACCGATCCGGCCCTCATGTTGCGGAGCGTGGCGCGGAAGACGCCGATCAGATCGAGGCCCCAGTGGCGGAAGAAGCGCCGGTCCTCGCTCGCGACCACGGCCAGCACGACGTGGCGGGGAATCTCTCCGATCGGGACGTAGCTTCGCCGCTCGCGGGAGGCGTTCGAGAACTCGCCGAGAAGCTCGGGGTCGATGCGGAGGATGCCGCGGCCGCGCGGCTCCTGGAATCCCTGCGCCAGCGACACCAGGCGGCCGTTCCGCACGTCCGCCAGGACTTCGGTCCCGGTCTCGGCAAAGTCCGGATAGCGGAAGGGGCGCAGGCGGATCTCGAAGAAGGTGCCGCGAATCCGGTACTGGCCGTAGTCGGTCGGCCGGGCCCAGACGCGCCGATACCGCGCGCGATCCAGCGACGACTGGAGGGTCGGCGTGTCGAGCGGATCGCCGACACGGTATTCCCTCCAATCGGCGTAGACGCGGGTCGGGAAGGTCCACCCCTTCCCCGCGTACTGGGACGAGCCGATCGCGGAGAGCCGAAACCAGTCGTAGGCGACGAATCCGAAGGCGACGATGAGGAGGAAGATCAGCCAGCGGGCGTGGCCCTTGGGAAGCCAGGACGGGCGTGGGAGCTTGAGCCACGACGGGCGAGGCGGTGGCCCGCTCGGAGCTTTGAGCCAGGCCGGCCGGGACCACTCAGGACGTTTGCGCCACCACGGTTCCACGACCTACGAGCCTACGGGCCGGGCCGGACAGCCGTCAATCGAAGGGGTCGAAGCCGATGCGGGGGCGTTCAGTGCGACTCGGCGACGGCGTCTTCCAGCTGGCGCATGCGCGCCACGGTGCGCGCGTCCGCCCCGCCGGCCGGCGCGTTCAGCACGAAGTCGCGGTAGGCGGCGAGCGCTTCCTTCTGGTCGGAGAACTTCGTGGTCAGGGTCTGGATGGCCCAGAGACAGTCGGCCAGCTCGCGCTTGGCGCGCGAGCGGTCGGGGCCGATGCTGGTCTTCACGAACGCGCGCCAGGTGTCGCGCAGTTTCCGGAGCGCGGTGAGGTCGGCGTTCTGCTCCGCGTTCAGGGTCGCGAGATGCAGCCGGTCGATCGGCCGCTCGACCGCGTCGGCGGGAGCGGGCGGAGGCGCGGACGATTCCGCTGAGGGCGCGGGCGTGGCGGCGCCGGGAGCGGTGCCGGGGGAAGCGGTTGGGCTCGTGCTGGAGGCGGTGGACGGCGTCGCCGGAGCCACCGGCCTGGGCGTTGCGCGCGGCGGCGTGACAGGCTCCTCTTCGTCATCCCCCGGATCGATCACGGGAGCCGCGGGCCAGGGCTTCGAGGTATCGGGCCTGGGTGCGGCGGGCGCGACCTTGGAAGGCGCGGGCTTGGCGGCCACGGGCTTGGTCGTCGCGGGCGGCTTCGAAGCGGTCCGGGTCGCCGTCTCTACGGAGGAAACCGGCTTGTGCGCCGGAGTGGACGCGGCGTCGTGCGGCGTTTCGACAGGAGCTGCGGCCGCGAGCGCCTTCGGCGTGGGCGGCGGTGCGGTCTCGCCTCGCGGCGGCGCGCTCGCAGCGGGGTTCGAGTTCGGAATGTTCGGAGCCTGCGCTTCGGAGGGCGCGCTCGGGCGCCCGGTGGCTGAAGCGTCCTCGGAAACGGGATTCGCGGCCGAGGCCGGATCGGCGGCGGTGGCCGGATTCGCCGGCGCGACCGGCTCCGGCGTGACCGCCGTGTCGGTTCCGGGGGCGGCCGGGCCGGTGCCGGCGCGCATCGGGTGACGGTCGCCGGCGACTTCCGGTAAAGGCTTCCGAACCGTCATGGCGATCCAGATCGAGAGCGCCAGGAGTCCCACCCCGACCAGGCCTCCCGCTCCCCAGAGAACGATCTTCGGTACGCCCGATTTCTTCCGGGCTCCCGTGCGGGTGAGGGCCTCCTCCGCGAAGAAGAGACTTCCCTCCGGAGGCTTGGCGCTGCCCTTGACGTCGGCGGGCTCGAAATCCCACGTGGGCGCATCCGAGGCGGGCGACTCGTCGGAAGCGCCGGCGCCGGTGCCGCCGGACAGGATGGAGGGCAGATCGGGCTCGGGCAGCGGCGCGGCCGCGGCCGCGGCGCGCTCGGCGAGAGCGGATCGCGGGCTCTCGCTTTCGTCCGCGAAGACCGATTCGGCTGAAACGGCCGGCGAGGGCGGATCCGCGGTCTCGCCCGGAGTTGCGGAGTCGCCCGGAGCCTTCCCCCCGGCTTCCCCGGCTCGCACGGCTCCCCCGGCTCCAAAGATGGACTCGAGCGTCCAGCTACCGTCAGGAGCCTGAGTCGATCCGGCCGGGCGCTGGCCCGAATCATCCGCCCCCGAGTCGGCTTCCGATTCCGCTCCATCGGGACGGATCGAGTCCACGAACACGGCGGGGGAGGCATTGGGATCGGGCTCCGAGGGCTGGCTCTTGGAAGCGCGGGTCAGCTCGCTGTCCAGGCGGCACTCGGCGCACGCGGCGAGGTGCTCTTCCAGCGGTCCTTTCCGGTCGTCCGGCATCTCGCCGGCGACATAGGACTCGATCTGTAACTTGGCCTCGGCGCAATCCATGCGGACAGACTCCCGGGTTGGAACAGGGCGGCCGGCCCGCGCGGAAGAAGCCCGCGGGGCGCGCGGTCCTAGATATCGGTCCGGCACGGCTGAATCTTGAGACGAATGGAGATGCGGGAAGCGAGGGGCGGGACGGGGCGCGGACTAGTCGGGAAGGATGGCTCCCTCGACGGGGCAGGCCTCGAGGCAGGCGTTGCAGCTCACGCAGTCCTCGGCCACGACGAAGAACCAGGTCGTGGCCTTGGCGTTCTCCCCTTCGCCCTTCTTGATGCAGTCCACGGGGCAGACGTCGACGCAGGAGCTTTCGCCTTCACAGATATCCTTCACGATCACGTATGCCATCGTTCTCCTCCGGGTCGCTCAGGTGACCTGGAGCATGCGGTCGAGAGCGGCTTTGGCCCAGGTGCGCGTGGGCTCGGGGACGCGGATCGGGTTGACGACCTCGCCATCGACCAGGCGCTCCAGCGCCCACAACAGATTCTGCGGAGAGATCCGGTACATGGTAGCGCAGATGCAGAAGTCTTGGGACAGAATGACGATCTTCTTGTCCGGCATCGCCTGCGCCATCCGGCGCACCAGGTTGTACTCGGTCCCGACCGCCCAGCGGCTGCCCGCCGGGGCCTCGCGCAGCGTGCGGATGATCGTCTCCGTGGAGCCGACGACGTCCGCCGCTTCGGCGACCTCGTGCGGCACCTCGGGGTGAACCAGGATCCGGACGCCCGGGTCCTCGGCGCGACGTTCGTCCACGTGCCGGCGCTGGAACTTGGTGTGCACGGAGCAGCACCCTTTCCAGAGGATCGCCTTGGCGCCCTCGATGGCTTCCGCGGTCAGCCCACCCTGCTCCTTCATCGGATCCCAGACGACGATGGCCGCGGCGGGGATGCCCATCGCCATGGCGGTGTTCCGCCCCAGGTGCTCGTCGGGCAGGAAGAAGATCTTCTCGCGGCGGCGGAACGCCCACTCGAACACGGCGCGCGCATTCGAGGACGTGCAGACCGCGCCTCCGCGCTCGCCGCAGAACGCCTTGATCTCGGCCGTCGAGTTCATGTACGTCACCGGGGTCACGTCGGTCACGCCGAGCCGCTCCAGCGCGGCGCCCGCGTCGAGCACGTCCCCGGTCGGCGCCATGTCGGCCATCGAGCAGCCCGCGTTCAGGTCGGGCAGGATCACCGTCTGGTGGGGCGCGCGCAGGATGTCCGCGCTCTCGGCCATGAAATGGACGCCGCAGAACACGACGTACTCGGCATCGGTGCGCTCGGCGCCCAGCCGGGCCAGCTTGAACGAGTCCCCCGTGACGTCGGCATGGCGGATCACGTCGTCGCGCTGGTAGTGGTGGCCCAGGATCACGAGACGGGATCCGAGCGCCTTCTTGGCGTTCACGATCCGCTCGGCGATCGCCTCGTCGTCCAGGGTCAGATAGGGCTCGGGTAGCGTCTGTCGGCTCATGGCTCCATTCTTGACGGCGCACCGGCGGGGGTCAAGGGGGGCCTTTTCCGCCCGGCCGCCGGCGAATCGCTGCCGCGGTGCTCCGCGTCCAAAAGGAATCAGCGTCGTGAGTTCAGGCTCCAGGCGGGCTCGCCGCGCGCTTCCTCATGCGCCTTGACCGGCCGTCCGAAGCATCCGAGAATGAGATGCTCCGAGCGGCCCGCCCGACGCGAACAATCGAATCGAAAGGAACCGCAGTGCCCAACGCCTTGTCTCACGGGGTCAACGACTTCAACGTTCACGTGGCCACCGTGAACGGCTCCGGGAGCCAGACCGCCAATACGACGCTCCTCCGGGCCATCTTCCAGATGGGGGTTCCGGTCTCCGGAAAGAACCTCTTCCCGTCCAACATCGCCGGCCTCCCCACCTGGTTCACCATCCGCGTGAACGAGCGGGGGCATCTCGCGCGCGAGACCCGGAACGACGTGCTCGTGGCCATGAACCCGGAGACCTCGGTCCCCGACATCGCCGCGATGGGCCCGGGCAGCGTCATCGTCATGAACCAGGGGCTCCCCGCGCCCAAGGCGCCCGAGGGGGCCACGGTCCACGTGATCCCCTTCGACACGATGGCCCAGCCGCTGGTCCCCGACGCCAAGCTGCGCCGGCTCGTCGTGAACATGATCTACGTGGGCGTGCTCGCGCAGCTCCTGGGCATCGACCGCGCCGAGGTCGAGCGCGCGCTGGAGGCGCAGCTGGGCCGGAAGCCGAAGGCGCTCGCGATGAACCGCGCCGCGGTGGACGCCGGGTTCGACTACGCGGCGGCACACCTTCCGCCGGCGCCCTTCCGCGTGGAGCGCCGCGACAAGACCGCGGGTAAGATCCTCATCGAGGGCAACCAGGCGGCCGCGCTCGGCGCGATGTTCGGCGGCGTGACGTTCGTCTCCTGGTATCCCATCACGCCCTCCTCCAGCCTCGCCGAGGCCCTCTCCGGATACCTCGAACGCTACCGGCGCGACCCGAAGACGGGCCAGGCCACCTACGCCATCGTGCAGGCCGAAGACGAGATCTCCGCGATCGGCATGGTGCTCGGCGCCTCCTGGGCCGGCGCGCGCGCGATGACCACGACCTCCGGCCCCGGCCTCTCGCTCATGACCGAGTTCACCGGCTATGCCTACTACGCCGAGATCCCGGCCGTGATCTGGGACATCCAGCGGATCGGCCCCAGCACGGGGCTGCCGACGCGCACCTCGCAGGCCGACCTCCTGAGCGTGGCGTTCCTCTCGCACGGCGACACCCGGAACGTGATGCTCTTCCCCTCGTCGGTGGACGACTGCTTCGACTACGGGATGCGCGCCTTCGACCTCGCCGAGCGGCTCCAGACCCCGGTGTTCGTCCTGTCCGACCTCGACCTCGGCATGAACGTCTCGATGGCCGACCCCTTCCCCTATCCCGACAAGCCGTGGGACCGCGGCAAGGTGCTCTCGGCCGAGGATCTCGAGCGGATCGGAAAATTCGAGCGCTACCGCGACGTGGACGGCGACGGCATCCCCTACCGCACGATCCCGGGGACCAAGCACGCGCTGGCCGCCTATTTCACGCGCGGCTCGGGACACGACGAGACGGCGCGCTACACCGAATCCAGCGAGGCCTACCCGCGCGTGATGGACCGTCTGGCCAAGAAGTGGGAGACGGCGCGGACGTGGGTGCCGAAGCCGGTCGTGGACGAGGTGCCGGGGGCGGAGCTGGCCGTCGTCGCCTACGGCTCCTCGCGCTGGGCCGTGGAGGAGGCTCGCGAGCGGCTTCTCGCCGACGGCGTGAAGACCTCGTCGCTCCGCATCCAGGCCTATCCCTTCACGGCGGAGGTGGAGGCGTTTCTCGCGCGGCACGAGCGAATCTACGTCGTGGAGCAGAACCGCGACGCGCAGATGGCGGCGCTCTTGCGCATGGAGTACCCCGAGCGCGCGGCGCGGCTCCGGTCGGTGCTGCACTACGACGGGCTTCCGCTCGCGGCGAGCACCGTGGTGGAGAAGATCCGTAGCGGCGAGCGGGAGGAGGTGGAGGTCCGATGAGCGGCGGCGCGAACGTTCCGAAGTCGAACGGCGGCGGCCCGGCGGGGAATGGACCCGCTTCGGGAACGCCCGTGATCGCGAAGAACCGGATCGGCCTCAGCGCGGCCGACTACAAGGGGTCCAAGTCCACGCTCTGCCCGGGCTGCGGCCACGACGCGATCACCGGGAGCATCGTCCAGGCGGCCTTCGAGCTGGGGCTGGAACCGCACCGCGTGGCGAAGATGTCGGGCATCGGCTGTTCCAGCAAGACCCCGGCCTATTTCATCGGCCGCTCCCACGCCTTCAACGCGGTGCACGGCCGCATGCCCTCCGTCGCGACGGGCGCGTTTCTCGCCAACCGCGAGCTCACCGTGCTCGGCGTCTCGGGCGACGGCGACACCGCCTCGATCGGACTCGGCCAGTTCTGCCACCTGGTGCGGCGGAACGTGCCGGTCGCCTACATCATCGAGAACAACGGCGTCTACGGGCTGACCAAGGGGCAGTTCTCGGCGACCGCCGACGTGGGGAGCCGCGCCAAGTCGGGCGCCGTGAACGAGCTGATGCCGATCGACCTCTGCGCCATCGCGATCCAGCTGGGATGCGGCTTCGTGGCGCGCTCCTTCTCGGGCGATCCCAAGCAGCTTCGGCCCATCTTGAAGGCGGCGCTGAGCCATCGCGGCACCGCCGTCGTGGACGTGATCTCCCCCTGCGTGACGTTCAACGCGCACGAGGGCTCGACGCGCTCCTACACCGCGGTCAAGGAGCACGACGCCCCGCTCCACGACGTGACGTACGTCCCCCACTTCGAGAACATCGAGGTGGACTACGCGCCGGGCGAGTCGCGCGAGGTGAAGCTGCACGACGGCTCCCGCGTCGTCTTGAAGAAGCTGGGCGAGGACTATGACCCCTACGATCCGGCCCGGGCGCTGGCCACGCTGAACCGGGGGCGCGAGGAAGGAAAGTTCGTGACGGGGCTGCTCTACGTGAACGCGAACGAGGCCGCGCTGGACAAGGACCTGGCGCTGGTGGACGCGCCCCTCGCGTCGCTCACGCTGGAGCAGGTGCGTCCGCCGCGAGCCGTGCTCGACGAGGTGATGGCGGGGCTTCGTACGGGGCGTTCGTAGGCAGGGCGCCGCGCGTGCGCGGCGTGGGTCGCGGGACGGCTACTCCTCGTCGTCCTCGCCGCGGGTGTCCTTGTAGTAGACCTTGAACTTCTTCTTCAGCTTCTCCTGGCGGCGCCGCTCCCGCCACCCGCGCAGATCGGGCATCCGAAAGCCGACGCGCACCCGCCGCTCCCCCCACCCGTAGCGCAGGTAGAGCCAGCCGAAGAGCATCCCGCCCAGGTGCGCGATGTGGGCCACGCCGCTCCCGCTCGCGGTCACGCTCGACCAGAAGGCGAGCAGCCCCATGAGAATGACGAAGTACTTCGCCTTGATCGGGATGACGAAGTAGAGAAGGATCGTCCGGTCCGGGAACAGGATCCCGTACGCGGCGAGCAGCCCGTAGATCGCCCCCGAGGCTCCGATCGTCGGGATGAAGGAGTTCCACTGCGCCAGAGTCGAGCAGATCGCGGCGCCGATCCCGGTGATGAAGTAGAAGCGCGTGAAGCGGCTGGTTCCCCACAACGACTCCAGCTCCGTGCCGAACATCCAGAGCGCGAGCATGTTGAACCCGATGTGCCAGATCCCGCCGTGGAGGAACATGTACGTGACCAGCTGCCAGAGGAACAGGTGGTGCGTCACGTCGTAGGGAACGAGGCCGAAGATCCGGTCGATCCGCACCTGCGCCAGCCCCTGCGCCACGTACTGGAAGAGGAACACGGCGACGTTCGCGATCAGGAGGGTCTTGACCGCGGGGGTCAGCGGCCCGCCCAGCACGAACTGGCGCGGCTCCTGCCAGCGCCCGCTCACGGCTTGGCGCTCCCCGCCGGCTCGCGGTTCTGCGCTTCCAGGAAGCGCGCGCGGTCCTCCCGCGTGTCGTCGAACGCCTGGCGGATGCGGGAGTCGAGCGGTACCGAAAGCTCCGCCTGCCGGCGTTCCATGGCGCGCGCGGCGGTCTCGATCATGGCGTCGATGGCGTGCTCGACCAGGCGGCCCGGCTCCCCCCATGCGAACGAGGGAACGTAGGTCGGCATGAGCGCGGTGCCGTAGACGTTGCACCCGACGCCCACCACGGCGCCGGTCGGAAACGTGGCGCCGATGCCGGTCTTCGAGTAGTCGCCGACCGTGAGACCCAAGAGCCGCTGCCCCGAGTCCTCGCCGCGGCGCTCGATCCAGTCGGCGGCGCTCCGGAAGGTGCGCACGGTGGAGTAGTTGTTCTTGAGATCGCTGGTGATCGTGCCCGCGCCCAGGTTCACCCATTCTCCGACGAAGGAATGTCCCACGAAGCCGTCGTGCTGCTTGTTCGCGTACCCCTGGAACACCGACGCCTCCACCTCGCCTCCGATCTTGCAGACCGGTCCGATCGAGGTGCCGCCGCGGATCTGCGCGCCCGCCTTGATCCGGGAGCGCTCGCCGATGACGGCAGGCCCCTCCACGTAGGCGAGCGGCTCGATCACGGCGTTCTCCTGGATCAGGATGGGCCCATCCTCGGCGTTCAGCACCGCCCCCGCCATGACGCGCGCCCCGCGCGCCACGTGGATCGCCCGCGGCTCCAGAAGGTGAGCGCCTTCGTCGATCTTCCCCCGGACGGTCTCCGGCTGGAAGGCGTACCGGAAGTCCTGCACGATCTGGCGCGGGCTCCATCGGATGAGGTCCGCCGCCGAGCGCGCGAGGAAGGCGTTCACCTCGGCGGGCATCCGGATCTCTTCGAACGCGCGCTCCGGCTCGCCGGCGCGAAGATGCCGTGCCGCGTGCGCGACGCGGGGCGCCGACACTTTGGCGGCGAAAAGGGTGCCGCCCGACATGTAGGACGCCTCGGTGGGAGACGCAGCGAGGAAATGGAGCACCTCGTCGTCCGTCATGCAGAGCCGCGCGTTCACGAAAAGGGTCTCTTCGGCCGGCGGCTCCCCGATCGACGCGGTGGGATAGAGCGCGCGCGTCACCTCCTCGATCTCGGTACGCACCATGAGATGGAGCGGCGCCTCGGGAAAGGCGCGCACGAGCTTCTCGATGAGGGTGAAGGCGCCGCATCGAAGCGCGAATACGGGACGGAGGAGTACGTGGGGACCGAATGCCGAGACATCCGGGTCTTCGTAGAGGCAAAGATTCACCCGGGCAGAGTACGGACGGGCCGTGATGCCGTCAAGGAATGGCGGCCGGCCGAGCGCGGCGCGGACGTCCACGAATGGCGGCTGGCCCGGAGCGCCTCCAGCGCCTACAATCCGCGAAATGAGTGACTTGAAGAGGGTGCGTGGCCGAAATGAGTGACGTGAAGAAGGTGCGAGGCGGAGCGACCGGTTCCCCTGCGCCGCCCGCGACCTCGCGACCCGCTGAAGCGCCCGACGCCACGCCGGCCGGCGTCGCGCCCGCCGGGGCCGTTCCCGAGACCGAAGCGCCGCCGGCGAAGCCCTCGGGCGGGGCGGGCGCTCCGGGCGTCGCCGCGCCCTCCGCGCCGGCGAAACCCCATGCGGCGCCGCCGACGGCGGCCCATCACGCGCATCCCGGCGCTCCGCACGAGCCGTCCGCCCGCGCGCTCCGCTATCGCGAGCACCGGATCCCGCGACGCCACCGCGTCTTCGTGAATCGGAATCTGCGCATGACGCAGATCCGCGCCATCGGCTTCGACCTGGACCACACCCTTGCCCACTACGACCCAACGAGCGTCGAGGAGCTGG
>DASSLZ010000319.1:0-2091 GCA_035689165.1 Candidatus Eiseniibacteriota bacterium
CAAGGTACCGGTTCCAGGGTTCCAGTCTTCCGGTTCACACGAGCGACGGGCGCCGACAATCCACCCGTCTCCCGGACGACCATGATGCTGTCCCGGCTGAACGACGCTTCGAAATAGTCGGTCGCCCAGGGGTGATTCGGATCGGGAAGGAGAGTGCCGCGCGGCACGCTGGAGAGTCCCCGAATCTCGCCTGCCGGCGTCACGTGATAGTGGAGGATCACCTCGGATCGATCGAATCGACTCCCTGTGATGACGGCCACGAACCCCGTCGAGTCCCAGCCCTCGATGCCGGGCCCGAAGCCGCTGTAGATCGATTTCGGCTTGTCCATCCGAGCGACGAGACGGACGACCTGGGAGTCGGTGTCACCGATGTAGAACGACGCGCGATCGCTCAGGTTGAGCCGGGTTCCACCATCGGGAAACGTCAAGAAACCGATGGGCAGCCGATATCGGTTCCATTCGAGGGCGGCGGCAAACCGGTGCGGATCTCGCCACCGTACGGAGCGGATGCGGGTCTCTTCGATGATGGGACCGTACGTGTTGCTCTTGACGAGCACGAACAGCAGGAACAGGACAGCACCGATTCCGATGATCTTGAGCGTCCGCTCGGCATGGCCGTTGGACGTCCGCTCCGCCCGCACGGCCTAGGCCTGCCTCAACGCGTCCACGACCTCCATCGACGCCGCTCTCCGCGCGGGGAAGAAACCGCCCACCAGCCCCATCGCCGCGGAGAAGGCGAGGCCCGCCGCCAGCATCATGGGCGTCACGTCGAACCGGAAGGCCAGCTCGCTGAACGTGGCGAAGCTCATCGTGCTCGTCGTGAAGGCGCGGACCGGGAGCGCGAACAGGCAGCCGATCACCCCGCCCAGGAGGGCCAGGAGCGTGGACTCGATGAGCACCGAGAGGAGTACGGCGCCGCGGCTGAAGCCGATGGCGCGCAGCGTGCCGATCTCCTTGGTGCGCGCGCCGACCGAGGCGTACATGGTGTTCAGCGCGCCGAACACGGCGCCCAAGGCCATGATCAGCGTGACGAACGTGCCCAGCGTTCGGAGCAGCGTGGCGAGCTGACCCGACTGCGCGGCGTAGAACTGATCCTCGCGGTGCACCGCGACGCTCATGCGGGGATCGGCCTCGAGGCGCTTCTTCAGCGCGGCCAGGTGCGAGGGATCGTCCAGGCGCAGGATCACGCTCTGATAGACGGGCCGGTCGAAGACCGGCATGAACAGCTCCACGTCGCCCCAGATCTCGGAATCGTAGGACGTGCCGCCCGCGTCGAAGACGCCCACCACGTTCCACTCGCGGCCGGAGAGCTTGAGCTGGTCCCCCACGGAAGCGTGCTGAAACCGCTCGGCGACCATCTTCCCCACGACGATCTCGTCCAGGCCCGGCCGGAACATGCGCCCCGCGATCAGACGCACGCCGGGTCGGAGCGCGGCGGACTTGGGCCCGATGCCGCGGACCACGACGTTGGTCGTGGTGCCCGACTTGCGCGGAAGATTCCAGATCACGAGCAGCTCCGCCGTGGTGAGCGGCCGGCCGTCCGGCGCGCGCGCGATCTCGGGCTGGCTCTGGATCGCGGCGGCCATCTCGCGGGTGACGATGCTCGTCAGCTCCGCCGTGGACCCGGAGCGCACCACGATCGCGTTCTCGGCCGAGCCCGTGGAGCGCAGCGCCGCCTCGAACCCGCCCGCGAGCGCGAGCGTGAAGATGAAGACCCAGGCGACGAGCGCGATCCCGATCGCGGTCAGGGCCGTGCTCACCCGTCGCTGACCCAGGTTCCGGACGTTGTAGACGAAGGGAATCCGGGCCACTAGCGTCCCCGCTCCGCGCGCCGCGCCATGCTAGGCCACCTTCCGGAGCGCGCCCGCGATCTGGAGCCGCGCGGCCTGCATCGCGGGCACCAGCCCGCTCAGCACGCCCATCAGGACCGCGAGCAAGAGCCCCCACCCGACCGTCTCCGGCAGGACGCGGAAGTTCGGAAAGAAGCCGCCCGCGGTGAAGTCGACGCGGCGGAAGAGGAGGAAGGCGATGCCGCAACCGATCACCCCGCCCGCCACCGAGAGAAGCAGGGCCTCGGCCGCCACCAGGCGC
>DASSLZ010000320.1:0-13417 GCA_035689165.1 Candidatus Eiseniibacteriota bacterium
CTTCGCGACGATGCGTATCGGTTGGGGGCGGAAGCCATGCTCTCGCGCGTCGCGAAGCGCCAGCTCGATCTGCGCGTCCACCTGGGGAATCATTGCCGCGGTTTCCCCCTTCGGAGCGCCGCAGCGAAACGGCTGGATGGGCAGCCTGCCGCGTTCGGCGGCTCGGGAGAACGAGCCCGCGTCGAGGCCTCGGCGCTGGTAATTGGGCGTGACGGGCGCGACACCACGCCAACGCTCCGCATGGCGCAGCGCTTGGGCCCAGACAGTGTGACCTCCCGCTTCCCAGCCGGTGAGAAAGGCTTTGGATTCGCCGCGCCACTGGCGCCGCACATCGTCCAGGACGGCGGCGAGCCCGGCATCCTCGAACGCGAAGTCGTCACCGCCCTGGAGTGAATCCCATTCCGAAGGCGAATAGGAGTAACGGTCGGGGGTCCTCGTGCGCGCGCCCCCGCAGCTCAGGACTACGGGCGCGACCAGGATGTATGGGCGGCCTCCACGCGCGTGGACGAATCGCATCAGGTTGTCTTCGAAATCGCGCGCGGCATCGGGAATCACGACCAGCACCGGCCACGTGCGGTTCGGCTTCCACCCCGAGGGCCATCGCGCAGAGGGCAACCACGACCGTGAGCCGGAGCATGTCGCGACTCTAACCCAGCCGCCACCCAGCGAGCATGGCTTACCTGGGTGTTTCCCGAGAGCGGCCGAGCGTGCCTCAGGTAGCCCTCGGTCCCATTTCCTATCCGCGGATGCCTCGCTACCGTCCATCTTGTCGGAGTCTGCCTGATGCAGACCAGGCGAGGAGGGAGGAGCCATGCCTACCATCAAGGAAGCGGCTGCCGAGTTCTTGGCCCAGAAGCGGATCGCGGTGACGGGGGTTTCGCGGACGCCTCAGAAGCACAGCGGGAACTACATCTACCAGCGCTTGCGGGATCGCGGCTACACGGTCTTCGCGGTGAATCCGAACGTGGACCGGATCGAGGGGGACGTTTGCTACCACGACCTGCGCTCGATCCCGGACGGCGTCGACGCGGTGGTGATCGGCACGAATGCCAAGCACGCCGAGACGACCATGCGGGAGTGCGCGGACCTCGGGATCAGGCACGTCTGGATGCATCGGGCGTTCGGGAAGGGGAGCGTCTCGGAATCGGCGGCGGATTACGGGCGTCAGCACGGCATCCAGGTCATCCCGGGGGGCTGTCCGCTCATGTTCGGCCCGGCCGCGGATCCGGCACACAGGGTGATGCGGGTCGTGTGTCGGGTGGCGGGGAGCGTCCCGGCCCGGGTCTGAGCCCCCGGCCGTTCCTGACGGTCGCGCGCACCAACCTTTCGCGGCGACCCGTGTACTTCCATTTGCATCGCAGGCTGAGCCCGCAGCTGCCGGTGACCGCGGAGCTCGCCTGCGGTCGGGTCTTCGATGGACCCAGGGATCCCGCCGGGGCAAGGGGGGATTCCGGCGTGGAGTGCGGCGGGTCGCAGCTGCTCCCGTGCGATCCGCCCCTCCCGCCGCCGCTACGCTCGAGACTTCCGGTCGACCCTACTCCGACACCAGCCGAATGCGTTCCCCGGTGCACTGGAACGTCCGCGCATAGAGCTTCGTGCGGAGGAGCACCTTGGCGGCGGTGATCCGGTTTCGGTAGGTCTTCCAGTGCCGTCCCCGCTTGTTCACCTCGGCCGCCAGCTCGCCCGTGGTCATCCACCGGTTCCCGTTCACGCGAAGGATCGAGACGAGCTCATCCTGGAGGGTGACCTGCCCGGGCGCCCGCTCGCAGATGGCGAGCACCGTCGCGGCCGCGGACTTCAAGGTGTCCTGCGTTCCCCACGGCTGAGCCGAGAGCGTGACGAACAGGTCGGCCACGGCGCGGGCATCGGGACGGTCGGGGATCCAGGCGTGCACCAGGCGGCCGGACTCCCGTTCGTGGAACGTGACGGCGTTGTTCTCCTCGTCATAGGCCACCCGGATCGGCGTGGGCGACGGCGCTTCGGTCCATTCGACTTCGGGCTCGAGGACGGGCAGGTAGTTTTCGGCGGACATGGTGGTCCTCCTGGGGCGGGGTCGTCTGGAATGGGCTCCGGCCGGGCTCGGAAGGTAGCTGGTCGGGGTCCTACCCGCGCCATCGTCACCGATGCGGGAAATCTTTAGCCGGAACGTCCGTCCGGAAAGGCTAGACGACCGTTTCCCGGGTCAGTTCCGGCGCGAGCTCGGAGATTCTCGCCAGGAACGCCCTCGAGTCGTTGGGGGTCAGGTAGAGGCCGAGCCACTTGCCCTTCCGTTTCAGGAGGACAGCGTCGGTCAGGCGGACGCACGGTGTGGCGGAGGGCCATCCGATGCGGGACGCGAACATCCCCTTTTGCCAGTACGCCGCACTGAAATCGGACCAGGGGTAGCGGCGCGTCCACGGGCCGTATCGCACCTGGAGTCCCTCAGCGTCGACCGTGTAGTACGTCGTCGAGAAAACCCACACGTAGAAGAGGGTCGAACCCACGACGATCGCCAGAGCGACCCAGCCCAGGACCGGGCCGCCCTCTTCAACCAGGCTGGGGGCGGGATGGCCTACGTACCTTGGGGAGTGGGTCATCGGTCACACCTCCAGACGCAGGTAGGAACCCTATACACCCAGGGATGGCCAGAAATGAAAGGGGGGTGCTTTGACCCCCGCGATGGCCTCGCACCAACATTCCTCTTGACAATATTCCGCACAACGATTATTATGCTTGCCATGGAACGACGCCTGCGCACCGAGATCCAGCAGTCGAAGCCCTTCCCGAGCCTCGAGGAAGAGGTCCATGTCGAGATCCTGCTCACGGCCCAGGTCGCGAATCGGGTCATGGCCACCGCTCTGAAGCCCACGGGATTGAGCCCCTCGCAATTCAACGTCCTGCGCATCCTGCGCGGGGCCCGCCCGGACGCGATTCCGGCCGGCCGGATCGCCGAGCGCATGGTGAATCATGACCCCGACCTCACGCGCCTGCTCGACCGCCTGGAGGCGAACGGCCTGGTGGAGAAGGCCCGCGACGCCAAGGACCGTCGCGTCGTCAACGTCCGGATCACCAAGGCGGGCGTGGAGCGAATCGACGGCGCGTCCAAGGCCGTCACGCAGGCCGTGAAAGCGGCGCTGGCCCCGGTGGGTCCGCGCAAGCTGGGCCAGCTGGCCGATCTCCTCGAAGCGGCCCGCGCGGCCGTCCGCGAACATTCCGAAGAAGTCTCACGATAGACGACGACCCGAAACCGGAGGAACGAACGATGGCACTCTCGAACGAACTCATCCTGATCACCGGCGCGACAGGGCAACAGGGCGGCGCGATCGCCCACGAGCTGCTCGTCAAGGGACGGAAGATCCGCGCCATGACCCGCCATCCCGAGAGCCCGAAAGCCGCGGCGTTGAAGCGCCTGGGCGCGGAGGTGGTCGCCGGCGATTTGAACGACGCCGCCTCGATCGAGCGCGCGCTCCATGGAGCGTGGGGCGCCTTCGCCCTGCAGAACACGTGGGAAGCCGGCATCCAGGCCGAGGAAGAGCAGGGGATCCGCTTCGCCGAGATCGCGCGCAAGGCCGGCATCCACCACCTCGTCTATTCGTCGGTCCAGTCCGCCGACCGGAAGACGGGAATCCCGCACTTCGACAACAAGGCCCGCGTCGAGGCCAGGATCCGCTCGCTGGGCTTTCCCTCATACGCCATCCTCCGCCCGGTCTTCTTCATGGAGAACCTGACGTCGCCGTGGTTCCTCCCGTCCATCCAGAGCGGCGCGCTCGCGGTCGGGATCCGGCCGGAGACGGAGCTGCAGATGGTCGCCGTGAAGGACATCGGCCAGTACGGCGCCTGGGCCTTCGAGAGTCACGCCTCCCTGAACGGCCGTGCGATCGACATCGCCGGCGACGAGCTGACGATGCCGGAAACGGCCGCGGTCCTGAGCCGTGTCGCCGGGCGGGAAATCCGCTTCGTGCAGGTCCCGATCGAGGAGGTCCGGAAGTTCAGCGACGACTTTGCCAAAATGCTCGAATGGTTCGACCGGGTCGGCTATAACGTGGACATCGCCGCCCAGTCCGCCGAGAGCGGCGTGCGTCCGACCCCGTTCGCCGAGTGGGCGGCGGCGGCTGATTGGCAGCCGGCCCCCGCGACGCGCTGATCGATTCCCAATCCCGACGTTCGACCCCGGACCCCTGCAAGGAGGAGACCCGTGAACCACCGAGTGCTCGTCGCGATGGCCATTACGGCCGTTCTGTTCCTTCCTCGGCCTGCCGCGGCGCATGAAGAGGACCATGCCGGGCACGCCGCCGCACCGGCCGCGTCGGCGCCCAAGATCGTCGCGCCGGCGGTCGCCAGGACGTACGTCGGAGAGAGCAAGCCGGTCGGCAACGGCACGGTCCGAACGTGGGTGGGTGTGGACCGGAAGGGGACGCCGGTCTCCGTCGGCGTGACCTTCTCCGAGACCGCGCTGCTCGGCCTGCCGATGCAGCCCCCGAAGGACGACATCGGCTGGGAGTGGAACTTCGCGCTCCCCAAGGAGGTCGCCGTGGCGCCGTTCGACCACGTGGCCTTCTACTGGAACCCGCGCGGCCACATTCCGGACGGGATCTACAACGTCCCCCACTTCGACATCCATTTCTTCATGGTGCCCGAGCCGCAGCGCGCCGAGATCACGGCGATGAACTACGACCTGGAGCGCTGCTTCAAGCTGCCCTCGCAGGAGTACATCCCGGCGGGGTATATCCTGCCGCCCCAGACGGAGCACCGCCGGATGGGCGTGCACTGGATCGATCCGGCGTCGCACGAGTTCCACGGGCACGACTTCACGGCGACGCTCCTCTACGGGTCGTACAACGGGAAGGTGAACTTCATCGAGCCGATGATCACGCGCACCTTCCTCGAGACGCGCCCCGACTTTACGGCCGAAGTGAAGCAGCCGGCCGCGTATGCCGCCGCGGGTCTCTATCCGACCTCCTACGCGGTCAAGTTCGACGGCAAGAGCCACGAGTACGTCGTGTCCCTGGACGGACTGACGAAGAGGGAAGGGGAGACGGCTTCGAAGCAGTGACGCGAACGCGCCGCCAACTTTGGGGCGGGTTCCGTGTATAGCCGATGTCCCACCGTAGAGAGCGGGTCGCGACTCTCCCGTGCGGCCCGCCTATCTTTCTTTGCCCCAATACTTAGACGAAATAACACAGAATCCACTTGAACCTCGCGCTGCGCTATTGCATCATTGATGCACAGGGGATCGCTCCGCAGTCGTCGTCTCCGCAGCAGACCCAGCACAACTACCGCAAGGACGCCTCGAATCGGCCAGGGAAGCGCTATGCGGAGCTCTCGCATGGTCTCGCTCGTCGTATGCCTTGTCTGCAAGCACCCCTTCAGCTGGCGCATCGCTCCCCTCGAGCGCGTCTGCGCCCAGTGCGGCTCGCTCCACGTCCTGAAGTCCGGCATCTGGGAGCTGAAGTCGCGGGGGAGCCAGGCCGAGGGTCCCATCGTCGTGGCCCGGCGGCAGCACACCGCGCGCGTGGCACTGATGAAGGTCCTACCCAAGACGCTCGTCGCGAATGAACGGCGTTCCAAGTGACCCGGCCCGAGCGCATGCGGATGAAGCGGATCCGGGCCGGCTCCAGCAAGGGGATGATCCGCACCTCCGTCGCGCTGCCCGAAGATCTGCACCGCCGCTTCAAGCTGGCCAGCATCGAGACGGGGGCCGTGGTCACCGAGCTCCTGCGACGCGCGGCGGCGGAGTGGATCGAAAAATACCGTAAAGGACGCTCTCGCAACAGCTAGCGCCGCCCGCCGTCCCTCGGCCGGGTCGCCGTCCTCCGCGACCCGGCGTGGCCGAACGGCACAACGGGGTTGTCCCTACCTTTTTTGGTTGTCGCGCGCCCAGGGAGACGGGCATCCTTTTTCACGTCCCGGTTGGACCGGTGACCACCGGGACGGCTCCGCCAACGCGCGGAGGGATCACGTCGAGCCCTTCCAGGCCGTCCAGGCCTCCCACTCGGCGCCTCCGCAGCACGGCGAAAGCCCAGCCATCGTCCCACGCTTGGGACGATCTCGTTCTCCGCGCGGCTCCCGCGCAGCGGGACCGCCAGAAGCTCCATCGCGGGGCATCGATTTCTCCGCGCAGTCGCGGACCAAGGAGGGCTCCATGAAGGTTGCATCCAAGGTATTTGTCTTGGGCGCGCTCCTGCTCCTCGCCGCATCGACAGCCTATGCGGCCGCGCCCGTCGTCGTGGCCATTCCCGATATGTCCGTCAACGCCGGCTCGGCGACGACCATCAACGTGGTCGCCTACGACGTCGACGGCGACAACATCACGCTCACCTCATCCCTGCCGGCCTACGCCACGCTGAACGCGCCGACGACCGGCACCGGCATCGTCGTTACCACCATCACCCTGAATCCCACCGCGAGCGATCTCGGCACGGTGACCGGCAGCGTCACCGCCACCGCGAACGCCGAGGCGACGACCGAGTCGTTCCAGCTCACGGTCAACGCCTCCGGCACGGACCTGGCGCCGATGGTCACCGCTCCCGCCAACCAGACGGTGAACGAGGGCTCGAACCTCACGTTCACCGTCACGGCAAGCGATGCCGAGGCGATCACGGCCCTGGCCGCGGCCCCGCTCCCGGCGGGCGCGACCTTCACCGCCAACGCGAGCTACACCTCGGGGACCTTCTCCTGGACCCCCAGCTCGTCCCAATCGGGCGACTACAACGTCGTCTTCACCGCGTCCAACGCGCTCTCCGGCTCGGCGACCACCCACATTCATGTCGTGGACGTCACCGGAGGGAACACCAACCCCGACGTCACGGCTCCGGCGACGGAGAGCGTGAACGAAGGGCAGATGGTCACTTTCACGGTGACCGCAACGGATGTGAACGGCGATCATGTCACCCTGACGGCGACCAACCTTCCCACGGGAGCGTCGTTCACCGACAACGGCAACAACACGGGTACCTTCAGCTGGACCCCGGGATCCACGCAGTCCGGCAGCTACACGGTGACCTTTACGGGCAATGACGGACATGGCGGAACGGATGCCGCGAGCACCGTCATCACCGTGAACGATGTCTCGGGCGGCGGCGGCACGGAAGCCACCGCGAAGCTTCTCGGGGCCTACAACGTGCATCGGAAGTTCCTCTGCTTCCGGATCGAACCGGTGAACAACGGCTTCGACGTCCGGAACGTGGACCTGACCTCGATCCGGTTCTCCTTCGGCGGCTCGACGATCGATGCCATGACGGGGAAGACCAGCCTGGATTGGAGCTGTGAGAGCGACAGCGAGTCCGACGGCGAGGATCGGGACGCGTCCGCGATTCACAAGGACGGCGGCTGGGGCGACGACGACTGCGGCGAATGCGATCACGAAGACTGCCCGACCGACACGACCGGTTGCACGGTGTCCCTGCGGGCCTGCTTCTCGATGAGCGCGCTGCAGGGCCTGTTCGGCAATCAGAGCGTCCCGGACAATCTGGTCAACGCGACGATCACCGGCAACCTGACCACCGGCGGGACGTTCACGGCGACGATGGGTGCGCCGAAGGTGGCGGGGAACGGCGGCGACAAGGGGAAGGGGCACGAGAAGCACGCCCTGCACGCCAAGGCGACGCCGAATCCGCTCAATCCGCAGACCAAGCTGACCTTCACGCTCTCGCAGGCGGGACGCGTGCGGGTGCTGGTCTACGACGCGCGCGGCCGTTACGTGAAGACGCTGCTCGACGAAAACCGCTACGCGGGCGCCCAGACACTCACGTGGGACGGCTCCGATTCCCGGAGCCACAAGGTCTCGTCGGGCGTGTACATGTTCCGGATCGTGGCGCCCGAGGGGCAGGACATCCAGCGGGTCACGGTTCTGAAGTAAACGGAGGGATCGCCGGCCTGTCGGGCGGCGAGACGAACGGGCGGGGCGCACCGGCGTCCCGCCCGTTTCGTTTGCCCCGCGGTCGGCGGCTACTCGCTGTCGTCGTCGTCCTCATCGTCGGCGTCGTCATGTCCCTGGGAGCCCGAGTTCACGACGATCGGTCCATTCGTGGTGACGACGCGGATCGGGGCGCCGCCGGAGCCGAGGGTCACGTTGACGTGGCGATGGCGGCGGCCGGCGCTGGCGCCGACGTAGGCGCCCGCCATCGGTCCGTTCTGGGTGCCGGTGGTGAGATCGGCCGAGTATCCATCGGGAATCCGGAGCTGCACCGGACCGTTGGAGGTCTCGGCGTCGAGGCCGCGCCCCTGCCAGCGGGAGCCGGTCAGGGTGACCGTGAGCGGACCGTTGGTGGTGCGTCCCTCGATGTCTCCGCCCGCGCCGATGAGCGTGAGCGGGCCGTTCTCCGTGTGCAGGCTCATGCGGCCGCGGATCCCTTCGATCGTCACGGGGCCGTTCACGGTCTGCACGTCGAGATCCATCGAGCGCGGAGCGCGAATCCGGTAGGAGACGCCCCAGTGTGCGCCTTCCTTCTGCTCGGGGCCCTCGGCGCGGAGCCGGCCGCCGGAGCTCTCGACGTGGATGGAGCGGAGGAGCCGCTCGGCGTGCTCCTTGTCCCGCGCCCACGCCGTGATCTTGGCGCAGATCATCACTTCTTCCTTGTCCCAGTCGGCGATCCGGACGGCGCCGTTGTCGCCGCCGTCGATGTGCCACGTACCCCGGGGCGCCGGCTCGTGCATCTCCTGGACGTCGCGGGCGTAGGCCCCCTTCCCGCTTCCGAACGTCATGGTCGAGTTGTCGTCCTCGTCGCAGAGGTCCTTGGCGAGAGCAGCGGCAGTGACGAGGGTGAGGGCCGCGAACAGGAGGGCGGCCGCGAGCAGCGCAAGAGCGGCCGAGGGGGAGAGGGGCAGCGCGATTCGAACCGGGCGTTTCATGGCGGACCTCCTCGAGTGGATGGCGACCTGGGCGTCCCTTTAGAACGCCGCCGCCCCGCGGACGTTGGAATTGCGATACAATCGTGGACCCGACAACGCCATCCCGGGGTAGTCCCGACCGTCACGGTCGATCCTCCCCCAACGCCGACGGAGACCCATGACCCGCATTCGCATCTTCATCCCTATCGCGCTCTTCGCCCTTTTTGTTTCATTGGCTTCGATCCTCCCGGCCGCCGCCCCGGCTCAGATCTACATGCCCGGCGCGGAACCGGGCATTCCGCCCAAGGACACGACCCTCACGATCCGGGTGAGCCGCCTGGCTCCCGGCGTCTACGCCGCCAAGCTCAGCTACGTCTGGACCGGCTGGGTGGAGCTTCCGGACGGGATCCTGGTCATCGATTCCGGCATGGCGGACAGCGCCGGCGTGGCGCTGGCCGACACGATCCGCGCGCGCTCTCCGAACAAGCCGTTCAAGTACCTGGTCCTGACTCACGCGCACGACGACCACATCCTGGGCGCCAAGGCGTTCCTGTCGGCGGGAGCGACGCTGGTGGCGCAGGCGAGCCTGGTCCACGACATCGACTCCACGCTGGGAATCCCGGAGAACCCGTCGAAGGAGATCGGGATCCGCGACCACAGGCGCTTCGGCACCGCGCTTCGTCCCGTGGACGTGGTGTGGCTGGGACGCCCCGCGGATTCGCGAGGCGATCTCATCGTGCATCTTCCGAAGCAGAAGGTCCTGTTCGCGGGAGACCTGGTCTGGAACAAATCGATCCCGTGGCTCCTGGACCCCGGCTTCGACAAGGCCGGCTGGTACGCCTCGCTGGATTCGCTCATGGCGCCGCGCTACGCAGCCAACGTGCTCGTTCCGGGGCATGGACTGATCGCCAAGCCGGGCGAGGGAATCCGCTTCACGCGGAACTACATCCGCGACGCCGACGACAAGGCGACCCGCCTCGCCGGGTGGGGCCAGACGCTGGCCGAGCCGCGCAAGTGGGGGTACCTGGGACCCTACGAGGGGATGGAGTTCTACCAGGAAGTCCACTTCATGAACATGAAGCGCCTTCTCGCCGAGGCGAAAGGCGTCAAGACCAAGGGGCGTGTCAAGGTTCGGGCGATGCGCCAGTAGCCGCGCGTTCCACGCAGGTACGCGGCGTCGCTTGGGTCCGGCCCCGATCCGGATCGCGACGCCGCTTTTTGTTTGCCTTCTGGTGGGGGCGGCCGGCTGCTCGTCGAGCCCGGCTTCGCTCGAGGGGCGCGCGGCGCGTCGGGCCGCCGAGCGCTATCTCGCCGCGCTCGCGGCCCACGATGACGGGGTGACGCGGTCTCTTGCCTCCTGCCGAGCGGGTGGTCCGGCGTTTCGCGGCGCGACCGTCCTTCGTCCCGCGGGTTTGGAATCGGTCTCGGTCCGAACGCTGGATTCGCTGGCGGCGGCGGCCGGCGACGAGGAGCGGAGAGCCGCTCTCGAGCTCGCGGCCGCGGGGGAAGAGATCGCGGACTCGCTCTGGCTCCGGGAGAACGCAGCATCCCGGCGCGCCCGGATGTTTGGCGACGCCGTCCGCGCGGTGGCCATGTTGCGGGCGGGGGGTGCGGATTCGATTCTCCGGGTCTGCCTGATCCGCGTCCGCGTGCGCTGGGGAGGTCGGTTGGTGGGACCGGAGCCGGTGGACCGAGAGCACGTCCTGCGCGCGCTGGCAGCCACGGGCGGGCGCTGGATCGTCTTCTCGCTCCTGCCCCGCGACCGGGACCCTTGGGCAGCCCTCTTTTGAGCCGCGCCGGGGAGACGCGATCCGCTCTGGGGTGACGATTTGACCCGCGCCTGGGGATGATGCTAAGTTTCTGGTCCCACGCACGATCCCGAAAGCACTTACGACGAGGTGGCGAGGCGCCGATGAACGTGAAGACCGGCTTCCATTTTGGATACTGGGCGTGGGCCCGGGGGCTTGGGCGCGAGCGGGGATGAACGATCCCGGCCCGCGCCGAGGCCCCGCCCATTGCCGGATCTCCGGCAGTGGGCGTTTCTATTCCTGAGGATGCCATGGTCATCGTCCTTCATCGCGACGCCACGCCCGAGCAGCGCCACACGGTCGAAGCGCGCCTGCGCGACCTGGGGTTCCAGGTCGTCTACTCCCCCAACGGGACGCAGGTGACGATGGCGGCCGTGGGCGAGGGGACCATGCCGCCGCTCGACGAGATGCGCTCCCTCCCCGGAGTCGAGGAGGTCCGCCGCATCCCCTCTCCCTTCAAGCTCGCGAGCCGCGCGTTCCGCAAGGAGACGACGATCGTGCGCGTGGGGGACGTGGAGATCGGCGGGAAGTCGATCATCCTGATGGCCGGCCCCTGCACCATCGAATCCGAAGAGCAATTGGTGAAGACCGGCGCCGCGGTGCGCGCCGCGGGCGCGCGCATCATGCGCGGCGGGGCCTTCAAGCCGCGCACCTCCCCCTATTCGTTCCAGGGCCTTGGGGAAGAGGGGCTCAAGCTGATGCGGCGCGTCGCCGACATGCACGGGCTCCTCGTGATCTCCGAGGTAATGGACAAGAGCCAGATCGCCCTCATGGACAAGTACGTCGACATCTTCCAGGTGGGCGCGCGGAACATGCAGAACTACCCGCTGCTCCGCGAGCTGGGGAACGTGGAGCGCCCGGTGCTGGTGAAGCGGGGCCTGGCGGCGACCGTGGACGAGTGGCTGATGAGCGCCGAGTACGTGATGTCGGGCGGGAATGACCGCGTGCTGGTCTGCGAGCGCGGCATCCGCGCGTACGAGACCTACACCCGGAACACCCTCGACCTGAACGCGGTCGCGGTCGCCAAGTCGCTCAGCCACCTCCCCGTGATCGTGGATCCGAGCCATGCGGCGGGGATCCGCGACAAGGTACCGCCGCTCGCGCGCGCCGCGATCGCCGCGGGCGCCGACGGGTTGCTCGTCGAGGTGCACTACGACCCCGAGAGCGCCATCTGCGACGGCCCGCAGTCGCTCTTCCCGGATCAGTTCGCGGAGCTCACCGCGCAGATACGCATGATCGCCGAGGCGGTGGGGCGCACGCTGTGACGCGCCGCCGGCGCGGCGGCCCGGCCCCGCGGCGCGAAGGATCGCGAGGTCCTGGAGCGCCGCGCGGCGAGGGGCACGGCTCGGCGGGCCCCCACGCCCGCGCGCAGGGCGGAGCGACCGGAGCCACCCGCTGGACCCGATGGGTGGCGTACGCCTTCATCGCGATCTTCACGGTCTACTGGGGCGCGCAGGCGTTCACGAACCACCGGATCGGCAACTACGCCGTCGAGACCGACTTCTACTGGAAGTACGGTCCCGCCGCGCGCGATCTCGCCCATGGCACGGTGGACATCGCGAACTACGATTCGAAGGGATGGGGCTATCCGGCTGTCGTGACGGCGGTCTCGGCGTTCGGCTTCGAGACCTTCCGCGCCGCGCAGATCGTGGCGCTGCTGTCGGCGGCGCTCTCGCTGCTTCTGTTGTATCGCCTGCACCGGAGCCTCTTCGGCCCCGGCCTCGCGCTCGCGGGAGTATTGATCCTCGCGGGGGACAAGGTCTTCCTGGCGAACACCTACGAGGTCGGCACCGACATGTTCTTCCTCGCGGTCACGCTCGCCTCGATCGCGCTTTTGCTGCGGAGCCGCGATCCGGGATGGCGCGCGATCCTCGCGTCGGGGCTGCTCGGCGGGTGGGCCTTCTCGACGCGCTACAACGGGCTCGTGCTCTGGCCGGGCGCGCTCGCGCTCTTTCTCTTGTTCCGCGTGCCGTCGGGGGCACCGGCGGCCCGTTGGCGCCGCGCCGGTTTGTATTCGGCGGCATTTCTCGCGGGCGCCTTGCCGTGGCTCTGGATCAACGCCGTGCACACGGGGAACCCGCTCACCAACTCCAACTACGTAAACGTCGGTTACGCCGTGTATGGAGAAGGGAACTGGGAGAAGTTCTTCTACGGAAGCACGCGGAAGATCCACTCGTTCGCGGACGTGGTCCTCCTCGATCCCGGCCGCTTTGCCGGCGCGATGGTGAAGAACTTCGTCGAGCACCTCCGGCGCGACCTCTTCGAGCTGCTCTCGCCCTTGTGGGGCGTCCTGGCCGTGATCGGCGCTTTGCTGATGCTCCGGGATCGCCCCGGCCGCCGCGTCGCGGGCTACCTCGCGTTCGGCGTTCTTGGGTTCCTCTCTTTGGTCCCGGTCTTCTATGGCGCGCGCTTCTCGCTCCCGCTCTTGCCGTTCTACGTCGCGCTCGCGGCGTGGCCCTTCGCCTCGCCCCAGGTCGCGCGCGTACTGGCCGGCGTGGAGCGCGCGTTTCCGGTCCGCGCCTTCGCGTTCCTCGTCATGTGGATCCCGATCGTCGTGTCCGCCTACGGCTGGATGCAGGACCCCGGCAACTCGGAGAACGTGAAGGCGGGCCCCTACGACCTGATCCAGGCCGTGGACTTTCTCAAGGAGCGAAACGCCCAGAGCGCGCTGATGGCCCGCAAACCCCACGCCGCGTTCCTCGCGAACATGAAGTTCGTCCCGATGCCCGACGTGCCCACGCCCGATTCGCTGCGCGCCGTCGCGCTGCGCGAGCACGCCCGCTTTGTTCTGATCTCCGGCA
>DASSLZ010000321.1:0-2771 GCA_035689165.1 Candidatus Eiseniibacteriota bacterium
CGTCGAGGCGCGGCTCCAGGCGAAGCGCCGCCGGAGCGCGGTCAAACGCGCCCGTTCGGGGCCGGGAGGAGGCGCCGAGGACTAGGGGGGTCTCCCTGTAAATAGGCTGCAATATAGCTAGTTACCCGCTTGGATCGGTCCCGCCTCTTTCTCCGCTCCACCCGCGGCCAGTCTCAAGAACCCGCGTCACCGCACCGATAGATAACCACATGACTCCCCGGATCCGCCTTTCCGGCGCTCAGCTCCTGACGGGCGCCGTGTTCCTCGCCGTGGTGGCCGCGCTCGCCGTTCCCGCGCTCGTGGAGCACGAGCGCCGGAAGGGGAACGAGCGTTCGGAGAAGGCCAGGCATTCCCCGGCCGCTCACGCGGCCACGACGTTCCGCTTCTACCAGGAAGACCCGAGCACCCTGGATCCGGCGCTGGCCTCCGACTCCTACTCCTCCAGCATCGTCGCCCAGATCTACAGCCCGCTCGTGGGCCTCACCTCCGATCTCGAGCCGACGCCGCAGATCGCCGAGAGCTGGACCATCTCCCGCGACGGCCTGCGCTACGTGTTCCACATCCGTCCCGGCGTGCGCTTCCACAACGGGCGCGAGGTGACGGCCCAGGATTTCGAGTACTCGCTGACGCGCGTCTTCCGCGAGCCGTTCCGGTCGGAAGGGCTCGCCGCCAACTACCTCGACGCGATCGCGGGGGTCGCGGAGTTCACCCGCGGCAAGGCGAGCCGCATTCGCGGCATCCGCGCGCTCGACAAGAGCCGCCTCGAGATCACGCTGACGCGGCCCTACACCGCACTCCTCACCGCGCTCGCCCTCGACCAGACCTCGGCCGTCCCGCGGGAGATCGCCGGCAAGGGACGGGAAGCGCTCGAACGTCACCCGGTGGGGACCGGGCCGTTCCGGTTCGTGCGGCGCGACGCGCACCAGATCGTGCTGGCGGCCGATCCCGGCTATTTCATGGGGCCGCCCGGGATCGACACCCTCGTCTTCTTCGCGCCTCCGGGCGACGTGACCGCCCAGGGCGCCGACGCCCTCCTGGACGGGCATGCCACCCTGAGCCAGCTTCCACTCTCGCGCATCGAGGAGTTCCGCGCGCGCCCGGGGATCGCGGTCCTCAAGTGGAACGACCTGAGCCTCGCCTTCATCGGCATGAACGCCCGGATCCGCCCGCTCGACGATCCGCGCGTGCGCCGCGCCATCGCGCTCGCGATGGACCGGCAGGCGATGCTGGCCTCCAGTCCCGAGGGGAAATCGCTCGCGACGGGGATCCTGCCGCCGGGGCTGCCCGGCTACGGTCCGTCCCAGAAGGCCTACATGCGCGACGTCGGGGCCGCCCGGGCCCTTCTCGCCCAGGCAGGCTACGGGCCGGCGCATCCCCTCCCGCCGCTCACGCTCTGGAAATCGAGCAGCTCGGTGAGCGGGCGCCAGGCCGACACGGTCATGGTGCGCTCGCTCGCGGAGGCCGGGATCCGGGTGGGCCTCCGCTACGAGAGCTGGGGCGTGCTGGACAGCATGATCACGGGCCGGAAGGCGGCGCTCTTCGCGCTCGCGTGGGTCGCCGACATTCCCGACCCCGACACCTTCCTCCGCGCCCTCGGCTACTCCACCTCCTCGACCAACTACTTCGGCTTCCACAACCGCGGCGTGGACTCGCTGCTGGACGTCGCGCGCAATTCCGCCGACCCGGACGAGCGGATGGCCGCCTACCGCAAGGCCGAGGAGTCGATCGTGCGTGAGGCGCCCTTCATCCCGCTCTATCACACCGCAAGCTTCATCGGGATTCGCGACGACGTCCTCGGGCTGGAGATGAACCCGCTCGGGATCTCGACGATCCAGATGGAGAAGCTCCGGTTCACCGGGCCCGACGTGGCCTTCGACCCGCGCAGCGCCGCTCGATGACCCGGGTCGCCGAGGTGGAGCCCGCCGCCGCTCCTCGCCGCCCGCGCGCCGGTCTCCAGGCGCGCATCTTCCTCACGTTCGGCATCATCGTGGTCGGCCTGGTCGCGGCCGCGGTCACCTTCTTCGTGCGGAGCGAGAGCGACTCGCTCTTGCGGGAGACCCGGAAGCGCGGGTTCGCCGTGGCGCGGAGCATCGCCTGGCTGTCCACCCCCTCGCTCCTCTCCTACAACTACATCGCGCTGAACCAGGCCGCGCGCCGCTCGCAGGCCGGCGGCGAGATCGCCTACGTCGTCATCTACGACAAGGAGGGGCAGATCGCGGCCGACAGCCGCGTGCGGAACTCGTTCGGTCAGCCACCGCGCGACGCGGACGACTACGCGGCGCACGCCGTGCGCGAGGAGCGGTGGAAGTTCATCCCGCCCGCGGCCCCGGGCCGCCCGCGCGTGCTGGAGATCCTGCTTCCGGTCTACGTGGACGGGTACCAGGTGAAGTGGGGCACGGTGCGCGTCGGCGTCTCGCTCGAGAGCATGGACAAGGAGATCGCCGCGCTCGGACAGCACCTCGTGGTGGCGGGCATCCTCGCGGCCATCCTCTGCCTTTTCGCGGCCCGCGCCGCGGCCCGCGGCATCACGCGCCCGATCGACCGCCTGGTCTCGGCGACGCGCGCGGTCGCGAAGGGAGATTACTCCCAGCGCGTGAACCTCCAGACGGGCGACGAGCTGGAGACCCTGGCCTGGCACTTCGACCGGATGTCGGACGAGGTGCAGCGCCAGCAGGCGGAGGTGCTCGCGAGCCGCGAGAACCTCGCGCGGCTGAACCAGTCGCTGGAGGCCGCGGTCGAAGCGCGCACCCACGCGCTCGCGGAATCCGAGG
>DASSLZ010000322.1:0-5495 GCA_035689165.1 Candidatus Eiseniibacteriota bacterium
GGGTGGTTGTAGTCCACGCCCGTGTCGATGACGCCGATCTTGATGTTCGGATCGCCGGTGAACTGATCCCAGGCGAGCGTCGCCTTGATGTCGTCGCCCGCCGTCCCTCCGGTCTGCCCCGTGTTCCGCAAGGCGTACATCTCGGGGAAGCGCGGATCGTTGGGGGTCACCAGCGCCTGGATCTCGTAGTTGGGCTCGATGTACTGCACGTTCGGGTTGTGCTGGTAGCGCGAGAGTGCCGCGTCCACCGTCACACCGCGGATCTTCACGTGCTGGACTCCGATGAACGCGAAGTCGTGAAGGACCTGGGCGTGCAGATCGGCGCGGATGGCTGCGCGATCGGAAGCCGCGGCGCCGGGACGGAACTTGATGAGGACTTCGTTGGGAATGGCGCGGGGCGGTGGGGCGCCGAGCGCGCCGGTCGAATAGAGGAAGGAGCAAAGCAAGAGCACGAAAGCCGCAAAGGATCGCGGATGCGGGGACATGCCAGACCTCCTGGAAGAATCTCGTGCCGCGGCCTCGAGCGCGGCAAGGGCATGGTTCGCGATGCGGGTGTGCTGCTCGTGGATGGTGCGGAACGGGGTTTCCTGGGGCCGGTCCACCTCCTGCGCCGGAGACGAGAGCCGAAACAGCAGCGTGTTTTCGAAGGAGGCGGGATTATATCGCGAAAGCGACTCAGGGTCAACGGATTCCCCGTTTTGCGGGCGTCGTTGTGGTAATTTTCCGCCCATGAACCTCGCCTCGGGTACCCGTCTCGGCGCCTACGAGATCGTCGGCATGATCGGCAGTGGCGGCATGGGCGAGGTCTACCGCGCCCGCGATACGCGGCTGGACCGGACGGTGGCGATCAAGGTGCTGCAGGGGCACCTCGCGCTCAGCCCCGAGACACGGCAGCGCTTCGATCGCGAAGCGCGCATCATCTCCAGCCTCAACCATCCCCACATCTGCACGCTGTACGACATCGGGCACCAGGACGGGATGGACTATCTCGTCATGGAATATCTCGAAGGGGAGTCGCTCGCCGACCGCCTGCAGCGCGGACCGCTGCCCGTTCCCGAGCTCGTGAAGATCGGCATGGAGATCGCCGACGCGCTCGACCGCGCGCACCGCCAGGGCCTGGTCCATCGGGATCTGAAACCCGGGAACATCGTCATCACCAAGGGCGGGGCCAAGCTTCTCGACTTCGGACTCGCGCGGATCACCGGGCTGGAGGAGGCGCCGCGCAGCCTCTCCTCCCCGACGATGAGCCGCCCGCTCACCGCGGAGGGGACGATCGTCGGCACGTTCCAGTACATGGCTCCCGAGCAGCTCGAGGGGGCGGAGACCGACGCGCGGAGCGACATCTTCTCGTTCGGCTCGGTGCTCTACGAGATGGCGTCGGGGCGGCGCGCATTCGAGGGGAAGAGCCAGGCCAGCCTGATCGCCGCGATCCTGCGCGAGATCCCCGCGCCGATCTCGTCGATCCGCGACGTGATCCCGCCCGCGGTGGAGCGCGTCATCCTGCGCTGCCTGGAGAAGAACCCCGACGATCGCTACCAGACCGCGCGCGACGTGCTGCTCGACCTCAAGTGGGCTGCCGAAGCCGGCTCCCGCGCGGGCATTCCCGCGCCGGTCGCGGCACGGCGCAAGCATCGAGAGCGCCTGGCCTGGTCCCTCGCGGGCGCGGGGCTGACCGCCGCGCTCCTCCTGGGCGGTTTCACTGTCCTGCATCGCCCGCCCGAGCCGGTGCCGCTCCGCTTCTTCGCGCCGACGCCCAAGGGCATCCTGCTCAACGACACGCCCAAGGTCTCGCCGGACGGGAAGTACGTCGCCTACAACGCCTCGGATTCGACGGGAAGGTCCTGCATCTGGATCCGCCCGCTCGGGTCGCTGACGGCGGAGATCGTCCCGGGAACGGATAACGCGCGGAGGCCCTTCTGGTCGCCGGACAGCCGCTATCTCGGGTTCATGCAGGATGGGAAGCTGCGCAAGGTCGCCGCACAGGGAGGACCGCCGCAGACGATCTGCGAATCGCAAAGCGCCGGCGACGGCACCTGGAGCCGGCAGGGCGTCATCCTGTTCGACGGAAGCCCGACCGACTCCATCCGGATGGTCAACGCCGGCGGCGGATCGCCGCGGGCCGCCACGACGATCGACCACGCGCGTGGCGAAGTCGGGAGCGCATGGCCCCATTTCCTGCCGGACGGGCGGCATTTCCTGTATCTGGGATTGGGGAACCGCCCCGACGACACGACGCTGAAGGTCGGGGATACCCGGTCCGCGAAGGTGGTCATCCTTGCTCACGGCGCCTTCTCCCGGATCGAGTACGTCGAGCCCGGGTATCTGCTGTTCGCCCGGGACCGCTCGCTGCTGGCCCAGCCCTTCGACGCGGGCCGGCTGCGCCTCACGGGGGATGCGTTTCCGGTCGTGGACGACGTGGCCGTCGGGGGTGGGGTCGGCTCCAACGCCGACTTCTCGTCCTCGCCGACGACGCTGGTCTTTCGCGGAGGCGCCGCGGGACGCCGCATGCATCTGGTGTGGGTGGATCGCGCGGGGAAGATGCTTCAGGAATTCGGGCAGCCCGGCGAGTATTACAACGTGGCGCTCGCGCCCGACGGACGGCGGGTCGCGGTCACCTATGGCCAGGAGAACACGGACATCTGGATCGTCGACCCGGCCCGAAGCGTCAATACACGCTTTACCTTCGATGCCGGCGGCGACTTCGCGCCGGTCTGGTCTCCCGATGGATCGAAAATCGCTTTCATGTCGGATCGCACGACGCCGACGGGGATCTATATCAAGCAGTCGTCCGGCGCCGGCGCCGAATCCCTTCGATTCCGTCTACCGGTCCGGTCTTCGGTCACCGGCTGGTCGCGTGACGGGCGGTTCCTGGTGGGCATCGCGCGCCAGCCGAACACGACGTGGGACATCTGGATCTTCCCTCTCGATGGCTCCCGACAGCCCTATCCGTTCGTGACCGGTCCCACCGCGGACGTGGAGCCGTCGATTTCTCCCGACTGTCGATGGATTGCGTACTCATCCAATGAGTCCGGGCGGAGCGAGATCTACATCCAACCTCTGGATGGCTCGGGCGGGAAGCTCCAGGTTTCCAACCAGGGCGGCCGCGACCCCCACTGGCGCTCCGATGGACGGGAGATGTTCTACATCGCTCCGGGAGGGGACCTCACTGCGGTCGATGTGACCCTGGGCGCGACCCTCGCGCTCGGGACGCCGCACCGGCTGTTCCGGCAGGCGCTGGACCAGATCGACCCGAACGGGCACTACTTCGACGTCTCCGCGGACGGACAGCGATTGCTGGTTCGCCGTGATCTGGATGCGACGGATGCCCCGATCACGACGGTCTTCGTGAACTGGATGCCGAAACGCTAAGCCGCGATGGACGCCGGACGCCCATCGCGGCCTGGTTGACCGCAACACGCCTCGAAGGGCAAATCCTCTCGCCCTAGAAGTTGATCCCGAAGATGAACTTCCAGTCCGGCACTTTGTCGGTGAGTCCCGCCTTGGCCTCGGCGAACATCGGGTGGCCGGCCTCCCTGCCGAAAAAGATGCCCCCCAGGACCGTGGCGCCGAGATTGGTGTCGCTCCCGCCGCCGAAATCGTTGCTCAGCTTGAAGTAGTAGAGCGTCAGGCCGCCGCCGGCATAAGGGCGCACTTTGGAGTCGCGCACGTCGAAGCGGTACTGGACGTCGCCGTTGAAGGAGAGGGTGAACGCGTCGTCGCCGAACCCCGCCTCGCCGCTCGGGACGATGTAGACGTGGTTGCTCACCGGATCCATGTTGAGCTGCCCGCCTACCAGCACCTGGTCCGGGTTGCTGCTGAATCCGGCGCGGAGACCTCCCGAAACGTCGGCGTGAGCCGGAGCGGCGAAGACGGAGAACAGCGCGATCATCGTCAGAAGACCGGTCAGCGGTCGGAACGTCGGCATCATGACCTCCTCATGGGTGGGCATCCGAACGAGACAGACGAAGTACAGCGCCTCACGGCGCTTTCGGCGCCAGCCGCAGCAGCTGGGCCTGGGCTTCGGCGTGGTTGGGATCGAGCCGAAGGGCTTCACGAAAATCGGATCCGGCGCCGCTCCGGTCTCCGAGGCGCATGCGGGCCAGGCCCCGGTTGACGTAGGCGTCGGCACCTCCCTCGCGCGCCTCGATGGCGCGCCCGAACTCCTCGACCGCGTGCGCGTCGTCGCCAAGGCTCATGTAGGCGTTGCCGCGCGGAAAGTGCAGGGATGCGGTTTCGCCGGGCATGAGCGATTCCGCCTGCGCAAGATCGGACAACGCTTCCCGGGGCCTGCCCAGACGCAGGTACGCAAGGATCTCCACGTGGCGCGCCGGGACGAGCGCCTTCTCGACGTACATCGTGCCGTCGCCGAACGCCGCCTCTGCTTCGGTCGACGCGGTGCGGTACGCGTCCTCGAGGTCTCCGGGCTCGGTGACGAGCCGCATGCCTTTACCGCCTCCGCCCGCCGTCGCCTTGAGCAGGAGCGGAAAGCCGATGTCGGAGGCGACGCCGCGCACGTCGACGAGCGAGGTCGCACCCTCCGTGCCCGGCACCGTCGGCACATCGGCGGCGCGCATCGCCTGTTTCGCCGAGATCTTGTCGCCCATGAGTGCCATCACATCCGCGGGCGGGCCGATGAAGACGAGGTCGTTGTCGACGCACGCCTCGACGAACGCCGGGTTCTCCGCGAGGAAGCCGTAGCCGGGATGCACCGCTTCGCAGCCGGTCGTCTCGGCCGCCGCGATGACGCTCGGGATGCGGAGGTAGCTCTCCGAGGCCGTCGGCGGCCCTACGCGCACCGCATGGTCGGCCATGCGCACGTGGAGTGCGTCGCTGTCCGCGGTCGAGTAGATGGCGACCGCCTCGATGCCGAGCTCGTGCAGCGCGCGGATGACGCGAACCGCGATCTCGCCCCGGTTCGCGACGAGGACCCGGCGAAACATCAGAGAAGGGGCGGTCCGGCGACCGGCTCGAGCTCGAACAGCAGCTGGCCGTACTCGACCGGCTCGGCATTCCCGACGTGGATGGCGCGGACGACCGCCTCGATCTCCGCCTTCACCTCGTTCATCAGCTTCATCGCCTCGAGGATGCAGAGCGTCTGCCCCGGGGCGACCGCGTCGCCCTCCTGCACGAACGGTGCCGCGTCCGGCGAAGGTGCGCGGTAGAACGTCCCGACCATCGGGCTCTCGACGCGGACGAGCGCGTCGTCGCGCGGCGTGGCCACGCCCTGCTCCGCGTCGGGCGGCGGCTGCGGCGCCGCGACGACCGGCACGGCCCCCTGCTCGGCCTGGCGGCGGACGCTGACGCGCATCCCGTCCTCTTCGATCGTGATCTCGCCGATGCCGGTCTCCTGGACGATCCGCACCAGGTCGCGGATCTTCTCGGCGCGAGCCCTGTCCACTCCACTGGCGGCGAGCGACTCCTCGCCGCCCGAGCGCTCGCGGATCGAGCGAAGGAGCGCTTCGGCCTCCTCGCCGAACAGCGCCAACAGGAGAAGC
>DASSLZ010000323.1:0-4180 GCA_035689165.1 Candidatus Eiseniibacteriota bacterium
CGCGAAATCCTGGATTCCCGCGGCCAGCCGACCGTGGAGGTCGAGGTCGCCCTCTCCGGGGGCGCGATCGGACGCGCGGCCGTGCCCTCCGGCGCTTCCACCGGCTCCCGGGAAGCGCTGGAGCTGCGCGACGGGGACGCCAAGCGGTACCTGGGCAAAGGGGTTTCCCGCGCCGTCTTGAACGTGAACGAGACGATCGCGGCGCGGATCGTGGGCGAGGACGCCTCCGACCAGGCCGGGGTGGACGGGATCCTGATCGAGCTGGACGGCACCCCTTCGAAGAAGAACCTCGGCGCCAACGCGGTGCTGGGGGTATCGCTCGCCTGCGCCAAGGCGGCGGCCGACGCGCACCTGCTTCCCCTCTACCGCTACCTGGGCGGAGCCGGGGCGCGCACGCTGCCCGTTCCGCTCATGAACGTGATCAACGGCGGCGCGCACGCGGACAACAACCTCGACATCCAGGAGTTCATGATCGTCCCGCTCGGCGCCCCCTCGTTCCGCGAGGCGCTCCGCTACGGCGCGGAGGTCTTCCACACGCTGAAGCGCCTCCTCAAGGACAAGGGCCTCGTGACCGCCGTCGGCGACGAAGGCGGCTTCGCGCCGAATCTCAAGAGCAACGCCGAGGCGCTCGACCTGCTCGTCGGCGCCATCGAGAAGGCGGGATACCGCCCCGGCGCGGACGTCGCGCTGGCCCTGGACGTCGCGGCCTCCGAGCTGTACGAGGGCGGCGCTTATGCGCTCGACGGCCGGCGCGGCATCGACAGCGCGGGAATGATCGCGTACCTCAAGGGGCTCGCCGACCGCTACCCGATCGTCTCCATCGAGGACGGCCTCGCCGAGGGGGACTGGGACGGCTGGCGGCGGCTCACCGAGGAGCTGGGCGACGCCATCCAGATCGTCGGCGACGACATCTTCGTCACCAACCCGGCGATCCTCCGGCGCGGGATCGACGAGGGCGCCGCGAACTCGATCCTGGTCAAGCTGAACCAGATTGGCACCGTGACCGAGACCCTGGACGCGATCGGCATGGCGACCCGGGCGGGCTTCACCACGGTGATCTCGCACCGCTCGGGCGAGACCGAGGATTCCTCGATCGCCGATCTCGCCGTGGCGGTGAACGCGGGGCAGATCAAGACCGGCTCCCTCTCGCGCAGCGACCGGATCGCGAAGTACAACCAGCTCCTCCGCATCGAAGAGCAGCTGGCCGACGCGGCGCTCTATCCGGGCGCGGGCGCCTTCCGCGGCTCGGCCGCCGCGCGGCTCAAGGGGTCCGGCGCATCCCGCCCCGGCGCGAACGCGGCGGCGGGCGCCGCGGCGCGGGTCTAGGGCGTGCTCCGCTCCCCCTACCAGAGTCCCGACGGACCGCCGCGCGAGCGCGCCAAGCGGTTCCTGCGGCTTCCGCCCAAGGAGACGCGCCAGAAGCACCGCGGCCTCTGGATCCTGGGAATTGCCCTGCTCGCCTGGCTCCTCTGGTCGTTCGTGGGAAGCGACACCGGCGTGTTCCGCACCGCGGCGCTCCAGCGCGAGACCGCCGCGCTCGAGAAGCGGAAGCTGGAGCTGACCGCGCGCGCCGAGGCGCTCGAAGCCCGGCGTAAGGAGCAGGCCAAGGATCCGCTCCTCGAGGAGCGGGTGGCCCGCGAGCGTTTCCACCTCGTCAAGAAGGACGAGATCGTCTACCGCTATCAGGACGACGGAGCCGACTCCGGGCGCTGACCCGCCGCCGGGTCCAGGCGCATCGTCCTCACGATCGCCTGGAAGCGCGGCTCGCCGCGCAAGGCGTCGAACCGCGGCGCCACGTTGAGCCAGATCATCGCCCGGTCGCGGCCGCGGAGCGCCTGCTCCAGGAAGTCGAGCGCGATCCCCCGCTCCCCCAGCGCCAGGTGGATCGCCGCCAGCCGGTACCGCGACACGTAGCGCCTCCCCGATTCCTCCGTCAGCTCGCTCAACAGCTTCCGCGCCTCCTCCGTCCGCCCCGCGATCGCGAGCGCGTGCCCGAGCAGCGTGGTGGCCGAGAGCTCCGAGGGGAGGAGCGCGTGCGCGCGATGGTAGGCCGCGATGGCGTCGTCGTAGCGGCCCAGCTGCTCGTACGCCCCGCCCAGGTTCCGGATCGCCGGCGCGAACGTGGGATCGAGCTCGAGGGTGCGCTGCTGCTGCGCCACGGCTTCGTCGTAGCGCCGCGCGTAGAAGAGGTGGATCCCGAGTGACGTGCTGACCACGAGCGAAAGCGGGTCCAGCTCGCGGGCGCGGCGGGCGGCGGCGAGCGCCTCGTCGTGGCGCGAGGTGAGGGAAAGCAGGTCGCCGTACCAGTGGTAGGCGGCCGCGTTGTTCGGATCGAGCGCCAGCGCGCGCCGGAACGCGGCCTCGGCCCCCGGCCAGTCCCAGTGCGCGTCGGTGCGGAGCGCGCCCAGCGAGACGTACGCCTCGGCCAGCTGGTCGTCCAGCGCCAACGCGCGCTCGACGGCCGCCTCGGCGCGCGGATACGCCTCCATCGGCGGGACGTAGTCGTAGTTCGCCAGCGTGAGCCACGCGTCGGCGATCCCCGAGTGGGCCGGCGCCCACGCCGGGTCGCGCGCGATCGACCGCTCGAAGCATTCGATGGCGCGCCGCGCCGCCGCTTCGTTCCGCCGGTTCCAGTAGAAGCGCCCGCGCAGATATTCCTCGTAGGCGCCGGGATCCACGCGCTTGGGGTTCACGAGCCGCGCGCGCTCCTCGTGCGTCACGTGCACCTGGATCTCCTCGGCGATCGCCTGCGCCAGCTCCGACTGGAGCGCCAGCACGTCGTGGACGTCGCGCTCGTAGCTGCGCGCCCAGAGATGCCGGTCGCTCGTGGCGTCGATGAGCTGCGCCGTGACGCGCACGCGGTCCGCCGACCGCGCCACCGCGCCCTCGACGATCGCGTCCACCTCGAGCGCGCGGGCGATCGCGGGCAGGGGCTCCGCGGTTCCCTTGTAGCGCATGACCGACGTGCGCGAGACGACGCGCAGCGCGCGCACCTGGGCGAGCGTGGCGATGAGCGCCTCGGTCATCCCATCCACGAAGAACTCCTGGTCGGGTGCGCCGGTCAGGTTGGCGAGCGGAAGCACCGCGACCGAGGCGATCGCGGCCGCGCCGGCCACCGCGGCCGCGCCCACCGCGACGCTCGAGCCGTCGGACGCACGCCCCGATTCACGCAGCGCCGCGGCCACGTCCGTGGCCGAGGCGGGACGCCGTGCGGGATCCTTTTCCAGGAGCGCCTGGATGAGACGCGAGCACTCCTCGGAGAGATGGGGCGCCCACGCCGAGGGCGGCGGGGCGGGCGCGTTCAGGATTTCATTGATGAGCGCCGTCGCGGGCTCGGCCTGAAAGGGACGCCGTCCGGTCGTCATCTCGTAAAGCAGCACGCCCAGCGAGTAGAGATCGGCGCGAGGATCGAGCGCGCGGCCCAGGAGCTGCTCGGGCGCCATGTAGGGGAGCGTCCCGACCAGGGCGCCGCTCAGGGCGTCCGCGGTCGAGTCGGCGCTGGAGACCGAGGCGGGACGGTAGAGCGCCAGCCCGAAATCGAGGAGCTTCAGCCGGCCGCGCTCGTCGATCATCACGTTCCCCGGCTTCAGATCCCGGTGGATGACGCCGCGATCGTGCGCCGCGCCCAGCGCGTCGGCGATCTCGGCGCCGTACACGCGCGCGATCCCCTCGGAGAGCGCCCCGCGCGCCAAGCGGGAGGCGAGCGTTTCCCCCGTGACCAGCTCCATCACGATGAAGTCGACGCCGTCGGCGGTCTCGACGTCGTGGATGGTGCTGATGCCGGGGTGGTTGAGCTGCGACAGGGTCCGGGCTTCCCGCCTCAGGCGGTCGCGGGACGCCCCGTCGGCGGCGTCGGAGCGGAGGATCTTGAGCGCGACCTCGCGGCCCAGGCGCTCGTCGCGGGCGCGATAGACCTCGCCAACGCCGCCCGAGCCGAGCGGCTCGAGGATCTTGTAGCGCTGAAGGGTTCGGCCGATGACGACATCGCCTGAGCGTTCCGATGACTCCACGACACCCCCGGGGTTTCCGTCTTGGATGCGCGGTCGAGGCTGGAAGGAAAGCACTTTACACGAGGGCGGCGTTCGGGGAGTATTCCCCTGCGGGGTGGAGCAGCCTGGTAGCTCGTCGGGCTCATAACCCGAAGGTCAGAGGTTCAAATCCTCTCCCCGCAACCACTTTG